>NZ_JACBXC010001488.1 GCF_013870535.1 Streptomyces phytophilus
CGCTTCGTCGTGGACCACGCCCCGTGCCCGCTGCTGCTGGTGTGGCCCGAGCCGGCCCCCAGCACGTCGACGCTCCCGCCGCCCCCACCGCCGCACGGTCCGTAGCGGAGCGGGCTACGCGTCCTCTCCGTAGAGGCGGGCGATGTCCTTCGAGTCGAGCCAGCCGCTGTACGCGGGCGACTGCGGCCAGCCCTCCGGCGAGTCCTGCCACTCCTCCTGCCGCCCGTACGGCAGCACGTCGACGAGCGGGAAGGTGTGGCTGAGCTGCTCGGTGCCGCGGCCGGAGGAGTGCCAGGTGCGGTAGACGGTGTCGCCGTCGCGCAGGAAGACGTTGAGCGCGAAGCCGCCGCCGGGCGGGGCGTCCACGTCGGAGCCGAACGGGCTGTCGGCGGTGGAGTACCAGGTCATCTGGTTGCCGACGCGCTTCTTGTACGCCAGCGCCTCGTCGATCGGGCCCTGCGTGACGATGACGAACCGCGCGTCGTACGGGTCGAGGAAGCCGAACCGGGTGAACTGCGCGGTGTAGCTCGTGCAGCCCCCGCACTGCCACTCCTTGTCGTCGAACCACATGTGGTTGTAGACGATGAGCTGCGACTTGCCCTCGAAGATGTCGACCAGCCGGACCGGCCCCTCCGCACCCTCCAGGGTGTAGTCGGGCAGCTCGACCATCGGCAGCCGGCGCCGCTGCGCGGCGATGGCGTCCAGCTCCCGGGTCGCGGCCTTCTCCCGGACGCGCAGCTCGTCCAGCTCGCGGCGCCAGGTGTCGGTGTCGACGACGGGCGGTAGTGCCTTGGCGGTCATGGTGGTCCTCCGGCGTTCAGAAATGGCATTTCCCTACGGGTAGACCGGCTGACCCCGCGAAACTCATCGCTCGGCGCGATGGCACTCGGTCACGTACGGCATCTCACCCGGTCGCTCCACCGCGAGCAGCGCGCGGACCCGGTCCAGCAGCCCGTCGCGTACGGCGGGCGCCAGGGTGATCACATAGCTGCGGGACGCGACCATGTCGACGATCTGCGCGTCCGTCATCGGGTGGCGCCAGCGGAAGTCACGGCGCTCGGCCGGCCCGAACGGCGCACCGATGCGGTCCGCCTGGCGGTCCTCCGCGGGGGCCGCGGCGTACTCCCGCAGGATGCGGCCCAGCTCCGCGACCCAGGGCACGGACTCGTCGCGGCTGTTCCACACCAGCGCGAGCCGCCCGCCGGGCCGCAGCACCCGGGCGACCTCCGGGACGGCGCGCCCGGGGTCGACCCAGTGCCATGCCTGGGCGCAGACGACGGCGTCGGCGCTCGCGTCCGGCAGCGGGATCGCCTCGGCGGTGCCGGCGAGGGCGCGTATGCCGGGGAGCAC
>NZ_JACBXC010001489.1 GCF_013870535.1 Streptomyces phytophilus
CCACGCCCCCCGACCTCCCCGCGAACGTACGCCGCGACCGCCTCGTCGCCCTCCTCGTCGCCGCCCCCGTGATCCTCGCCTGCACCGCCCTGCGCCTCGACGCCTCCCGGATCGAGGGCAACGCCGCCGACGCCCACCGCGCCGACAAGTGCGCCGAGGCGATCTCCGATCTCGACGGCCTCTGGTTCGGCCACCGCCTCGCCGACGCCCCGCTGACGGCCCGCGCCGAGGAGAGCACCGAGGCGTGCGAGCTGCTGCTGAAGGCGGAGCGCCAGGCGGGCGGGGACCGGGTACGCGGCGCCCGCACCCTCAAGGCGTACGCCGAACACCCCGGCGCGCTCTGGGACGGCGCCGACAGCCGCCGTGCCGACCTCTTGCTCGCCCAGGCCGGGGACGAGCTGGAGGCCGGACTGACCGGCGACACCGACGCGCTGAGCGCGGGTTTCGGCCATCTCGCCACCGTCCTGGAGGACTACGAGGGCGACGACGACGGCGGCGAGGACCGCCGCGATGACGTGAACGACGCGCTGGACTGGTTCCTCGGGGAACTGCCCACCCATGACGCCTGCCAGACCAAGGAGGTCACCGACTGGCTCGGCGCCCGCAAGACCGCGGAGGGCGACGGCCTGGCGCGCGCCGCCGACGTCGTCCCCGAGGTCGCGCCCGCCGCGATCGTCGACTGCGGCGACGCGCTGATGGCCGACGACACCTGGAAGCAGGCCCGCACCCAGTACGAGCAGCTCCTCGACGAGTACCCCGACAGCGAGCTGGCCGGCGCGGCCGAGGACGGCGTCGAGCGCGCGGACCTGGCCATCCAGCTCGACAACGTACGCGGGCTGCTGAAGCCGGGCCCGTACGGCGAGAAGCCGGAGTACTGCGACAACCCGGCCCCGTACCGCGGCGCCAAGGCGTACCGCGGCGACGGCCCGCACCGAGCGATGCTCATCGGCCAGAGCAAGCACCGCTCGAAGCTGCCGTCCTCCTGGCTGGCGAAGGACCCGGAGGACGCGGTGGCGATCATCTGCGCGGGCTCGTCGAAGCACGGCGACACGGTGGCCAACTGCCCGTACGAGGACGATTCCGGCCTCGCCGTCGGCGGGTTCCAGAACGTGGCGTTCAAGAACCGGGACATCCCGGTCCGGGTCTACGAGCTGCGCACCGGCAAGCTGGCGAAGAAGACCACCGTCGAGATCGGCGGCGCCACGTGCCCGGCGGTGCTGGAGTACACGTACTACGGCGTCGACCCCGGCCCGCCGTCCGAGGTGTACGTCAAGTCCTCGGAGTCCGACGTGCGCGCGGGCTACGAGCCGCTGATCTATCCGTGAGGACCACCCCTGGAAGCCGGGGC
>NZ_JACBXC010000149.1 GCF_013870535.1 Streptomyces phytophilus
CCGGCGGCGACGGAGATGAGCAGCACCGCGCCGAGGGTGACGGCGACGCCGGCGGAGAGCAGCGCGCGGTTGCGCAGGTCCTGGTCGACGTTCTGCATCCAGTCGGCCGTCAGCGTCCACAGCGCGGGGGCGCGCAGCAGGATCGTCACGGCACCGGCCGCGCCGAGGGCGCCGGCGGCGGCGGCGGAGTGCAGGGCGGTGACGCCGGCGACGGCGTACACGCAGACGAGGACGGGGTCGTAGAGGGAGGTGCCCCAGACGCTCTCGGGGGCGGCCTCGGGCGAGCCCGCCCAGGACCACCACAGCTCGGGCAGGCTCGCCGCGACGTCGACGTCGCGGCCCATCCACAGGAGCGAGAGCAGAGCGAGGAGCGCGCAGCACACGGCACCGAAGACGCGTGCGCCGCGCCCCAATATGTGTCCTTGTTCCATCGCCGGAAGACCCCCGATACGCAACCGTGCGCCTTTTGGGCCCACACGGCACCCAGGTCTACACCTCTCCGCAGCCCCGGACAACACCCGCGGCAAGACCGGCCGGGCGGCGGCGGGCGGCGGCCCGGATCCCGGCCGGATCCGGCACGCAGACCGGACCCGGCCGGGGGACGGCACCCGCACGGCCGTACGCTCCCCAGAGTGACGCGTTCGTATATCGGTGATGCGACAGGTGGGTTGCCGACGTGTTAACGACCTTCGATCCCATATGCCGGACATGTCGGTCACTAAGGCGGCTTGTCAAGCACGTACGGACCTCAATCTGCAAAACATACGCTCAAGAAGCGATTCCGCACCTCGGCTTACCCCGTCACCCCCTTGACTGGGGGATGAATCGGTTGCGAAAGTCCCGTCAACCACCGCAGCGTGCACGGGCGCTGCGGCTCTCATCCGGTTCGGGAGCACAACGCCAATGACGAGTCCATCCGAGGCTGCCCCGACGGGGTCCGAGCCCACAACGCTCGAACCCGTCAAGGCAGAGGGGGGCGAAGGCCAGGGCGCCGCCGAGTACATCGGCAAATCGCCCGGTCAGCTGATGTGGCAGCGCTTCAAGCGCGACCGCGCGGGGGTCATATCCGCGTATGTCGTCGGCTTTTTCGTGCTTGTCGCGATCCTCGCCCCACTGATCTCGAAGCTGTACGGGAAGTCGCCGTACACGCTGTACAACTCGGCCACCGGCAAGCCCGAGCTGTTCGACGCTCTCGGCTACCCGATCAAGCCCAACGGCGGTATCAGCGGCGAGTTCTGGTTCGGCCTTGAGCCCATCCTGGGTCGCGATGTCTTCACGCTGCTCATCTACAGCATCCGGACATCGCTCGCCATCGCCGTCGCGGTGACGATCCTCACGGTCGGCATCGGCGTCCTGCTGGGCGTGGCCGCCGGCTTCACCGGGGGCCGCACCGACACGCTGATCGGCCGCTTCACCGACCTGATGCTGGCGTTCCCGAGCCAGCTGTTCTTCGTGGCGTTCATGCCCGTCATCACCGCCCTGTTCGTCGCTCCCGAGGACGCGACGCCCACCTGGTTGCGGATCGCGGTGCTGATCGGTGTGCTCGCGGCGCTGAACTGGATGCGCATGGCCCGCATCGTGCGCGGTGTCGCGCTGTCGATGCGGGAGCGCGAGTTCGTCGAGGCCGCCAAGGTGAGCGGGGCGTCGAACTGGCGAATCATCCGCAAAGAGATGCTGCCGAACCTCGTCACACCCATCCTCGTGCAGGGAACCTTCGAGCTGCCGCTCGTCGTGACGAACGCCGCGGGACTGTCGTTCCTCGGCGTCGGCCTGGTGAACCCGACCCCCGACTGGGGGCTGATGTTCTCCCGGGCGGCGGACGTGTCCGAGACCGTTCCCACGTTCATGTTCTTCCCCGGCGTCGCCATGGTGATCTTCGTGGTCGCCTTCAACCTGCTGGGGGACTCCGTCCGCGACGCGTTCGATCCGAAGGCCGCGCGCTGACGTTCGTACCGCCGCCAGGGTGCGACCGCCGTGGCAACGGGTGAACACGCACAAGCAAGTCAAGACCGACAGACAGGGTGGTAGACAGTGAGAATCAGGGGTGCACGCAGATCGCACGCCGTAGTGGCGGGGCTCGCCGCGGGGGCCTTGGCCCTCAGCGGTTGCAGCAGCGGTTCGGAGAACACCGACTCGCAGCAGGACGACAAGAAGAAGGCGGCGGAGCAGCAGGCGCAGATCCCGTTCGGTGACGCCAAGGCGTCCACCGGGCCCGCTCCGGAGGTGAAGGGCGCCCAGGAGGGCGGCACGATCCCCGTCATGCAGCGCGACAGCTACGCGCACCTCGACCCGGGACAGATATACGTCTCGGACGAGGGCGCCCTGGCCCGCCTGATCCACCGCGGCCTGACCGGCTACAAGGCCGACTTCAAGGGCAAGCAGACCCTGGTCGGCGACCTCGCCACGGACAGCGGCAAGCCGTCCGACGGCGGCCGCACCTGGACGTACACGCTCAAGGACAACATCAAGTGGGCGGACGGCACGGACATCACGTCCAAGGACGTCCGGCACACCTTCGAGCGGCAGTTCGCCGAGTTCATCAACGACGGCCCGGTCTACATCCAGCAGTGGCTGTCCAACGAGCCCGGCACCGGGTACCGCGACATGCTGCCCAAGGGCCCGTACGGCGGTGACCACCTGCCGGACTCCGTCCTGGAGACGCCGGACGACAAGACCATCGTCTTCAAGTTCAAGGAGCCGAAGCCCGACCTCCCGTACGCCCTGGCGATGCCGGGCTACTCGATGGTCTCCGAGGCGAAGGACACCCAGGAGAAGTACGACAAGGACCCGATGACGGCGGGGCCGTACAAGATCGAGTCCTTCAAGACCGGCAAGTCGATGACGCTGGTCAAGAACGAGCACTGGGACCCGGCGACCGACTCGTCGCGGAACGCCTACCCGGACAAGTACGAGATCACGTTCAACATCCAGTTCGAGACCTCGGCCGAGCGGCTGATGGCGGACAAGGGTGTGAACAAGAACTCGATCAGCTTCACCAACAACGTGGACGCCGCCACGCTGCCGAAGCTGAACAAGGACCCCGACGCCCAGAAGCGCTCGGTCAACGGCTACCAGCCGTACGTCGCGCAGATGGCCATCAACATGGACCGCGTCAAGAACAAGAAGGTCCGCGAGGCCATCGCCTACGCGCTGCCCATCCAGCCCTACCAGCAGGCGTTCGGCGGCCCGCAGGGCATGGAGCTGGCCGGCGGTCTGATCAGCCCGACCGTCTCCGGTTACGAGGAGGGCTTCGACCCCTTCGGCAAGCTGAAGAAGCCGCTGGGTGACCCGGCCGCGGCCAAGAAGATCCTGGAAGAGGCCGGCGAGACCGGTTACAAGCTCACCTGGGGCTACATCAACACCCCCGAGGGCCAGAACTACTCGCCGACGATGGAGTCGACCCTCGAAGAGGCGGGCTTCGACGTCCAGCGCAAGGAGATCTCGGCCGAGACGTACTACGACGAGATCGGTGTCGTCGACAACGAGTTCGACATGTACGTGAGCGCGTGGGGCGCCGACTGGCCGTCGGCCAGCACCGTGGTTCCGCCGCTGTACGACGGCCGGCAGATCCAGGACGGCTCGTCGAACTACTCGCACACCAACGACAAGCACATCAACTCGGAGATCGACCGGATCCAGAAGATCGCGGACCCGGCCGAGGCCGCCAAGGAGTGGAACAAGCTCTCCCAGTACGTGGTGGAGGACCTCATCTCCAACATCCCCATGACGTACTACAAGCAGATCCAGCTCTACGGCTCGAACATCGGCGGCGTCCAGTACGACGACGTCATCGGTGACATCGACCTGCGCAAGATCTACCTCAAGCAGTAGGCACCACCTCCGGTGCGCGGGGGCCCGCCCGATCGGCGGCCCCCGCGCACCACCCTTCAGTCCACGTCGCCGCTTTGTCCTTCGAAAGCAGCCCACAGTCATGCTTCGTTTCCTGATTCGCCGGACAATCGGCGCATTGATCATCCTGCTGATCCTCAGCGCGGTCTGTTTCTTCCTGTTCTTCGCGATCCCGCGTGACCCCGCCCGCATCTCCTGCGGCGAGAAGTGCACGCCGGAAAACCTGGAGCTGATCCGCAGGTCCCTCGGCCTCGACGACCCCGTCCCCGTGCAGTACTGGAACTTCCTCGCCGGCATCTTCAGCGGGCGTTCCTACCCGACGGGCGACTGTCCGGCGCCCTGCCTCGGCCGGTCGTTCGTGCACGACGAGAACGTCCTCACCCTTATCCAGGACCGCTTCCCCACCACGCTGTCCCTCACCATCGGCGCGGCCATCGTCTTCCTCGTCTTCGGCGTCGGAGCCGGCATGATCGCCGCCTGGCGGCGCGGCACGGCGCTCGACAAGTTCGTCAGCGGCAGCTCGCTTGTCATCGGCTCGCTGCAGATCTACTTCATCGGCCCGCTGGTCCTGTGGGCGCTGGTGTACAGCACCGGGCTCTTCGGCGACCCGACGTACAACCCCTTCACCGAGAACCCATGGAAATGGGCGGTGGGACTGATCCTCCCCTGGGCAGTGCTCTCCACGATCTTCGCGTCGAACTACACCCGTATGGTGAGGTCCACGATGATCGAGCAGTTGCAGGAGGAACACGTCAGAACGGCCAAGGCCAAGGGCATGTCGAGCGGCACGGTCTTCTTCCGCTACGCCTGGCGCGGTGCCCTGATCCCGGTCGTCACGATCTTCGGCATCGACCTCGGGTCCCTGCTCGGCGGGGCGATCATCACCGAGTTCACCTTCTCGCTGCCGGGGCTCGGCAACCTCTCCATCGCGTCCGTGTTCAGAGCGGACCTGCCGGTGCTCATGGGCGTGCTGCTGTTCTCGTCCACCATGATCATCCTGATGAACGTCATCGTCGATGCGGCATACGCCTTCATCGACCCGCGCATCCGTCTGTCCTAGGAGAAGAGCAGTGACCACCCTGACCAAGGAATCGGAAGGCTCCGCGCCGTCCGCGGGCGGTGCCTTCCTCTCGGTGCAGGACCTGCGCGTGCAGTTCACCACCGAGGACGGCGTCGTCAAGGCCGTCGACGGTCTCTCCTTCGACGTCGAGCGCGGCAAGACCCTGGGCATCGTCGGCGAGTCCGGCTCCGGCAAGTCGGTCACCAACCTGACCGTGCTGGGCCTGCACAACCAGATGTTCACCAACGTCGAGGGCTCCATCAGCCTCGACGGCGAGGAGCTGATCGGCGCGCCCGAGCGCAAGCTGGAGAAGCTGCGCGGCAACAAGATGGCGATGATCTTCCAGGATCCGCTGACCGCGCTCTCGCCGTTCTACACGGTCGGCCGGCAGATCGCCGAGCCGTACCGCAAGCACATGGGCGTCTCCAAGCGCGCCGCGCACGAGCGGGCCGTGGACATGCTGGACAAGGTCGGCATCCCCAACCCGAAGCTGCGTGCGAACGACTACCCGCACCAGTTCTCCGGCGGCATGCGGCAGCGCGCCATGATCGCGATGGCGCTCGTCTGCAACCCCGACCTGCTGATCGCCGACGAGCCGACCACCGCGCTCGACGTGACGGTGCAGGCGCAGATCCTCGACCTGATCAGGAACCTCCAGGACGAGTTCGGCTCCGCGATCGTCTTCATCACCCACGACCTCGGCGTCATCGCGAACGTCGCGGACGACATCCTGGTGATGTACGCGGGGCGCGCCGTGGAGCGGGGCACCACCCGCGAGGTGCTGCGCAAGCCGCAGCACCCGTACACGTGGGGCCTGCTGAGCAGCATGCCGCGGCTGTCGTCGGACGTGAACGTACCGCTGACACCGATCAAGGGCACCCCGCCCAGCCTGCTGAGCCCGCCGCCGGGCTGCCCGTTCCACCCGCGGTGCGGTTTCGTGGGCGACGTCGGCGGCGCGGCCTGCCGTACGGACCGGCCGGCGCTGCCGGAGGGCCGCGGGGCCGCCTGCCATCTGAGCGCCGGGCAGAAGCAGGACATCTTCATCGAGCAGATCAAGCCCCGGCTGGGCTAGGGAGCGACTGACCACCATGAGCGAAGAACTCACCCTCCCCGCCCCCCGGGACGACACCCCGACCACGACGGGCGAGCACCTGCTCACCGTCGAGGGGCTCACGAAGCACTTCCCGATCATGGGCGGCTTTCCGATCAAGCGGCGGGTCGGCGCCGTGCAGGCGGTCGACGGCGTCGACCTGGAAGTCCACGCGGGCGAAAGCCTGGGCCTGGTCGGCGAGTCCGGCTGCGGCAAGTCGACCACCGGGCGGCTGCTGACGCGGCTGCTGGAGCCGACCTCCGGCAAGATCACGTACAGCGGCCAGGACATCACGTACGCCAAGCGCAGGCAGCTGGCGCCGATCCGGTCCGAGATCCAGATGATCTTCCAGGACCCGTACTCCTCGCTGAACCCCCGGCAGACCGTCGGCACCATCATCAGCAGCCCGATGGAGGTCAACGGGATCACCCCGCCCGGCGGGCGCGAGAAGCGGGTCCGCGAGCTGCTGGAGACCGTCGGCCTCAACCCCGAGCACTACAACCGCTTCCCGCACGAGTTCTCCGGCGGCCAGCGGCAGCGCATCGGGGTCGCGCGGGCGCTGGCGCTGAAGCCGAAGCTGATCGTGGCGGACGAGCCGGTCTCGGCGCTGGACGTGTCCATCCAGGCGCAGGTCGTCAACCTCCTCCAGGACCTGCAGCGGGAGATGGGCATCGCGTTCCTCTTCATCGCGCACGACCTGGCGATCGTGCGGCACTTCTCGCAGCGCGTCGCGGTCATGTACCTGGGGAAGATCGTCGAGATCGGCGACCGGGACGACATCTACGCCCGGCCGCGGCACCCGTACACCCACGCCCTGCTCTCGGCCGTCCCGGAGGCGAACCTCTCGGAGGACGAGGAGGAGACGCCGCGCGAGCGCATCCGGCTGGCGGGCGACGTACCGTCGCCGATCAACCCGCCGTCGGGGTGCCGGTTCCGCACGCGGTGCTGGAAGGCGCAGGACCTGTGCGCCGAGAAGGAGCCGCCGCTGGTGCAGATCGGCGGCAACGGCGCGGGGCACCTGACGGCGTGCCACTTTCCGGAGGAGCCGACGGTGGAGCGCGAGGAAGTGGTCATCATGGACAAGGCGCTGGCCGCGCTGGAGGACATCCCGGACGCCTCCCCGGTCAAGGAGTAGCGCGTAGCACGTACGTCGTCGGCGTGAAGGCCGGTGCCCTTTCCGGGCACCGGCCTTCGTGCCGGGGCGGGCGGTGCTCAGTTGAGGCGTGCGCGGGCGGCGCGGGCCTGGCGGCGCAGGGTGTCGGCGGCCTGGGGCTCCATCGCCGCTATCACCGAGGCGTACTCCTCCAGCTCCGCCGCTCCGGCGACGAAGTCGCCGCGGGCGACGAGGAGCTGCGCGCGCTCGTGGCGCAGCCGGGCGGGGTGGCTGGGGAGAAGCAGGGCGAGTTCGACGGCGGCGAGCTGGATGTCGGACCGCTCGGGGCGGGGGCCGGCCCAGGCGCGGATGTTGTTGAGGATCCGCAGCACGATGTCCAGGGGGTCGGCGGGTACGAGCATCGCGGGCGACAGCGGCTCGCCGCCGGTGGCCTCGGCGACGAGCAACTCGGCGTCGGCGGGGGAGAGGAGCCGGCCGCCGTCGAAGGGGTCGACCAGCACGGATTCCCCCGCGGCGGGCACGGCGGGGCGGGCAGTGGCCGGGCCGACTGGGGGTGGGCCGAAGCCGACGACGAAGTGCCCGGGGAGGGCCACGCCGTACACCGGGGCACCGGCGCGGCGGGCGACCTCCATCCAGAGCACGGAGAGCATGATCGGCAGCCCGCGGCGGCGCCGCAGCACCTCGTGCAGCTGGGACGACTCCAGCCGCCGGTAGTCGCCGGGCGTCCCGTGGAATCCGCAGCGCTCCCCGAGCAGCTCGGCGGCGGCCCGCGCCCAGGCGCGGGGCCCGCCGGGCGCGTACGGCAACTGCCCGGCCAGCTCGTCCAGCTCGATCTGCACGGCGTCGATGCCGCCCTCGTCGAGCCCGGCGTCGGTCTCGGCGGCGACGAGCAGGCAGAGCAGCGCGAGATCGGGCCGCGGCACGCGGGCCTCCTCCGCGAACCGGGCCCGGTGACCGACCCCGGGCATGCTCATGCCCCCATTGTGCGACGTGGCAGGGCGCACGTCCCGCGCAAATGTGAGACCGGTGGGGAGGGAGCGACCGGCGGGGCTTCTCCCCGGCCGCCAGCTAGGGCTGGTGGCGGTAGTGGTAGGTGTGGTGGGTGGTGAAGTCCAGGTCGGCGTAGAGCGCCAGGGCCGGGGCGTTGTCCGGTTCCACCTGGAGGTACGCCGCCGAGGCGCCCTCCGCCAGGGCGCGGGCGGCGA
>NZ_JACBXC010001490.1 GCF_013870535.1 Streptomyces phytophilus
CGCCGGCGTCGGAGGCGATGCCGTAGTCGGGGGCGAAGATCCGGCCGATCTGGGTGGGTTCGACGTCGACGTGGACGAAGGTGCGGCCCTCGGTGTAGACGTCGAGCCGGTAGCCGGTGTGGCGGTTGGCCCAGCGGTTGCCGATGCCGAGGACGAAGTCGGCGGCGAGGAAGTTCTCGTTGCCGTAGCGGTGGGAGGTCTGGAGGCCGACCATGCCGGCGTTGAGCGGGTGGTCGTCGGGGATGGCGCCCCAGCCCATCAGCGTCGGCACGACGGGCGTACCGGTCAGCTCCGCGAACTCCACCAGTTCCGCGCAGGCGTCGGAGCCGATGACCCCGCCGCCGGCGACGATCAGCGGCCGCTCGGCGGCGCACAGCATCGCGACGGCCTTCTCGGCCTGCGCGCGGGTCGCGGCGGGCCGGTGCACGGGCAGCGGCTCGTACGTGTCCGGGTCGAACTCGATCTCGGTGAGCTGGACATCGGTGGGCAGGTCGACGAGGACGGGCCCCGGGCGGCCGGAGCGCATCAGGTGGAACGCCTGCTGGAAGACCCCGGGCACCTGGGCGGCCTGCAGCACCGTGGTGGCCTTCTTGGTGACGGGGGTGGCGATGGCGGCGATGTCGACGGCCTGGAAGTCCTCCTTGTGCAGTACGGGCGTCGGCGCCTGCCCCGTGATGCAGAGGATCGGGATCGAGTCGCCCGTCGCCGAGTACAGCCCGGTGATCATGTCGGTGCCCGCGGGGCCCGACGTGCCGACGCACACGCCGATGTTGCCGGGCGCGGCACGGGTGTAGCCCTCGGCCATGTGCGAGGCGCCCTCGACGTGCCGTGCGAGTACGTGGCCGATGCCGCCGGCGGCTCTGAGGGCTGCGTAGAACGGGTTGATCGCCGCTCCGGGGACGCCGAACGCGACCTGGACGCCTTCCTTCTTGAGGATCTCCACCGCCGCGCGCGCGGCTGTCATACGAGGCATCGCGTGCACCTGCTCTTCTCTATCTTTTCCGTATTATGGAAGTTTAGTTTTGCTATATGGAAGCAATCTAGAAGCGGGGCAAGTCGGCGTCAAGAGCCGTATCCGTGAGGGATGCTGGAGTGCGGAATCCACCACGCGGCCCCGAACCAGGAGCACTTCCCATGCCAGAGAGCGTGCCGGTGCGCTGCCCGGCCTGCCGGCGCGAGCACGCGTACACCCCGAGCACGTTCCCCTGCGCCTGCGGCGCCCCGCTGACGCTGCCGCTGCTGCGCGGCGGGGTGCCGGTGGAGCTGAAGCACCGTACGTGGCGGGACTCGTGGGTGACGGTGCGCTGTCCCGTGTGCGACCGGCGCGACGAGTGGCCGCGGCCGG
>NZ_JACBXC010001491.1 GCF_013870535.1 Streptomyces phytophilus
GAAGCGACCGCGACCGAGGCCATCGCGAGCGAACTCCGCGGGCCCATGCGCCTGCTGGCCCGCAAGGTCGTCCAGGACCGCGTCTCCGTCTGAGCTGCCCCGGGTGTTTGCGTTCTGGTGCAATCCCCGGCCCCGGCATGCCGGGGCGGGCGATCCTGCCGTGACCGACCGGAACACAGGGGGACAAGCATGAAGTCGTGGCAGACCCGCACATTCCTGGGCGTCGCCGCACTGGCGGCGCCCTTCGCGCTGGCGGCGCCGGCACCCGCCTCCGCGCCCGCGGACGGCGCGGAGGCCCGGGGTTCCGGCACGGCGGCCGCCGCGGAGGCGGTGCCGAACAACGACCCGTCGTTCCTCCAGGTCTACGACGCCAACGTGGAGAACCTGCCGACCACGACGGAGTCCTGCCCCGGCGACTGGCACGACCTCATGTACTACATGCGTCTCCAGGAGAACCGGCCGGACATCTACCTCGTGCAGCAGATCAGCAACCGCGCCCAGCTCGACCTGCTGCTGACGCGGATGGAGGAGCACTTCGGCGAGAGCTACGCCGGCGTCCTCGCGGAGAACGACCCCGCCGACTACAAGAACGGCTGCAGCGGCAAGGTGAAGCAGACCAACGGCGTCATCTGGCGCACCGACCGGCTCTCGCTGAAGACGTCCGCCTCGCCGGACAACCGGTGGCAGGCGCAGCGCGAGTACCCCGCCGGCTCGAAGCAGTGCGTCAACAACGACCAGCCGCGGAGCAAGGGCGTCAAGGCCCTGCTCCTCGACAAGCTCTCCGGCAAGACCGTCACCGCCGCCTCCTTCCACTGGCCGACCCAGGATCACGGCGGCACGTACTGCAACGTCTCCAACGCCGGCGAGCTGAGCAACGAGCTGACCGAGGACGGCTACGGCGTCGCCGACCTCTTCGTCGCGGGCGGCGACACCAACCACTCCGCCAGCTCCACCAACGGCCAGGACAACTGGACCACCTGGTACAAGGCCACCAACGGCGACATCGGCGGCCAGCACCGCTTCCGCGACGCCGTGTACGCCGGCTGCGCCGACGCGGGCGGCTCCATCCCGGACTGCCTCGCCGACAAGTGGACGCTGCACACGACGACGCCCCGCCGCATCGACTTCCTCCTCGCCCGCAACGCGACCGGCGCGCCGCCGCGTACGAGCAACCCGGTCGTCCCGACCTTCGACGAGGGCGACGCGGCCGACCTGGAGCTGACGGGCAGCGACAACCGGGACATGGACTACTCCGACCACCGGGCCGTGGGGGCGCGCATCCACTACTGACCCGCAAGCCGCCCCGGGCAGGGGACACGCGCCGGCAGCTGCTGCGGACCGG
>NZ_JACBXC010001492.1 GCF_013870535.1 Streptomyces phytophilus
CCTACGCGGGGTCGTCCTCCCCCAGGTACCGCTCGTACGCCGCCAGCGTCTCCACGAACGTCCGCCGCTCGGCCGCCGTCAGCGGCTCCAGCGCCCTCCGCCACGCCTGCGCGCTCTGCCCCAGCCAGGCGTCGATCGGCGGGCGGCGCTCCGCCGTGATGCCGACCAGCTTGCGCCGCCGGTCCGCCGGGTCCTCGCGCCGTTCCAGGACGCCCTTGCGGCTCAGCTCGCCGACCATGAGGCTCACGGTCGTCGGGGCCACCTCCAGCCGCTCGGCCAGCTCGTTGACGCTGGCCTCGCCGTCGAAGAGCAGGTAGGCGAGGAGGGAGAGGTGCCGCGGGGCGAGCGCGAGGGAGTGCAGCTCGCGGGGGACCGGCAGCCGTTTCGCGCGCCCCACCATGCGCGGCATGAGCAGCAGCAGCGTACGGATGGCGTCGTCGACGCCGGTCCCGGCGGTTGACACCGCGGCACTCCCCTCTTAGCTTTGCTCGCAAAGATACTTTGCTTTCAAAGCAAAACCTTCTACGGCGTGAGCGCGATGCTACCCGCGAGCGCGAGAGGCGGTCCCCGTGCCGACCGAGCAGCAGACACCCAGCCCGGCGGAGTTCAACCGGCAGGTCATCAAGGAGTTCCGGGCGAACGGCGGCCGCGTCGGCGGCATGTTCGAGGGCGCGCCCCTCGTGCTGCTCACCACCACCGGCGCCCGCAGCGGCACCCGCCGCACCAACCCCGTCGTCTACCTCCGCGACGGCGCCCGCCTCCTCGTCTTCGGCTCCAACGGCGGCGCCGACAGCCACCCCGCCTGGTACCGCAACCTCCTCGCCCACCCCCGCGTCACCGTCGAGATCCACGACGCCGGCGCCCCCGGCGGCATCGCGGCGTACGAGGCGGACGCGGCTCCCCTCCCCGCCGCGGAGCGCGACCGGATGTACGCGGTGCAGGCCGGACTCGACCCCGCCTTCGCCGCGTACGAGCGCGGCACGGACCGCACGATCCCCGTCGTCGCCCTGCACCCCAACCCCTTCGCCGACCCGCAGCGCCGCAGGGCCGCCGGGGAGCAGCTGCTCAGGGCGCACGACGGGCTGCGCCGCGAGCTGGCCGGCGTGCTGGCCGCCGCCGAGGACCGCCCCGCGGCGACCGCGCAGGCTCCGGAGCGGGCCCCCGCGCCCGCCCCCGCTCCCGTCCTCCGCGACCTCCGCCGCCACTGCCTCGCCTACTGCACCTCCCTCGAAGACCACCACCGCGCGGAGGACGGCGCCCTCGGCGCCATGGCGCGGCAGTTCCCCGACCTCGCCCCCGCCGTCGCCCGGATCCGCGAGGAGCACCGCGAGGTCACCGC
>NZ_JACBXC010001493.1 GCF_013870535.1 Streptomyces phytophilus
GCCGTCCTTGGTGCGCTGTACGTCGATCTCGACGAAGTCGGCGTCCTGGCGGTCCGCCAGGACGCCGACTTCGTCGAGATCGACGTACAGCGCACCAAGGACGGCAAGCTCGTCAACTTCCACGACTGCACGATGGAGCGGACCACCGACATCGAGGAGGTCTACCCGGGCCGGCCGAGCTACCGCGTCTCCGACTTCACCTGGGCCGAGCTGCGCGGCCTGGACGCCGGCTCCTGGTTCTCGGCGAAGTACGCCGGCGAGCCGATCATCACCGTCGACCGGGTCATCGACCTCGTCGACCGGAAGTCGGGCCTGCTCGCCGAGATCAGCCCGTGCGGCCACTACGACGCGAGCCTGCCCGCCGACCTCGCCGGACTGCTCCAGGAGCGGCCGCGCTACGTCGAGCGCGCGCTCGCGGACGGCCGACTGGCCGTGCAGTCCTTCGAACTGGACGACGCGCAGGGCTTCAAGAACCTCATGCCCGAGGTGCCGATCGGCTTCCTCGACGCCGACCGGCCCACCGAGGACGAGCTGCTCGCGCTGAGCGAGTGGGCCGACCAGGTCAACCCGCAGTACACCGTCACCGACCAGGCCCTGGTCGACCGCGTCCACGAGCTGGGCATGGACATCAACGTCTGGACCGTCGACGAGCCCGGCGCGATGCGCAAGATGGCCGGCCTCGGCGTCGACGGCATCATCACCGACTACCCGCAGTCCCTCACGTAGCGACCGGCGCGACCACGAGGCGGCGGCGCGGCAATGGCACACCCCACCAAAGACCTGCGCCGCCGCTTTGATGGATCTCCACTGCCCAACCCGCGGCGTACCCGGCAGACTCGAAGGGGAGCGTACGACCAGTCACACGTGCGGAGGCGTTGCCCCATGACCGGATCGCGGATCCTCGCCCTCGGCCACTACCAGCCGGGGAAGGTGCTGACGAACGACGACCTGGCGGAGTTCGTCGACACCAGCGACGAGTGGATCCGCAGCCGGGTCGGCATCCGCACCCGGCACGTCGCGGGCGACGACGAGACCGTGGACATGATGGCCGCGCACGCCGCCGCCAAGGCGCTGGCCGGCGCCGGCACCAAGACCGAGGACGTCGACCTCGTCATGGTCGCCACCTGCACCGCGGAGAACCGCGTGCCGAACATGGCTGCCCGGGTCGCCGAGCGGCTCGGCATCCCCGCGCCCGCCGCCATCGACGTCAACGTCGCCTGCTCCGGCTTCTCCCACGCCCTCGCGCAGGCGGACCACACCATCCGCGCCGGCGCCGCGAGCCGCGCCCTGGTCATCGCCGCGGAGCGGCTGACCGGCGTCACCGACTGGAACGACCGC
>NZ_JACBXC010001494.1 GCF_013870535.1 Streptomyces phytophilus
GCAGCGGGCACGGCGATGGCGCTCCAGGCCGCCTTGACCGCGTTGCACTCGGTGGCGCCGTAGGCGGCCTTGGCGGAGGTGACGGTCGCGGCGCGCGCGGCGCGGTGGTTCCAGCCGGAGGTCTTGAGCAGCAGCCCGCCCATGAAGATCTTCGCGGCCTTCTGGACGCCGACGCCGGTGACGGAGGAGGGGCCGCCGGCGCAGATCGGGCTGTTCGGCTTGCCGCCGCCGGGGCTGGAGCCCTCGGCGAGCAGGTAGAACCAGTGGTTCTGCGGGCCCGCGGCGGCGTGCACCTCGGTGCCGGGGCCGAGTTGCGTGTAGCAGTTGGGGTCGCCGTTGACCAGTGAGGGGTTGTACATGTTGCGGATGGGGCGGGTGTCGCCGTAGAAGCGGGCCTTCTCGCCGACGGTGTAGTCGGGCGGGTCGGCGGGGCTGTCGACGTACGCCTCGGTGATGGCGCCGAAGATGTCGCCGGTGGACTCGTTCATGCCGCCGTTCTCGCTGCCCGAGCCGCTGCCGCCGGGGGTGCGGTCGAAGATCTCGTGCCCGTATTCGTGCGCGACGACGTCGATGGACGTGAGCTGGTTGGTGCCGGTCTGGTTGCGGCCGTAAGTGGTCTTGGAGCCGTCGTAGTAGGCGTTGACGACGCTGAGGCCGGCGCGGGCGGGGACGAGGCCGCCGCGGCCGTTCTGGCCGTTGTAGCCGGTCCACTCCTTGAGCATGTCGAACTCCTGCTGGGCCGCGTACATGATGTCGACGCAGGCGGTCTCCAGGTCGTTGGCGCCGCCGTTGCCCCAGGGCGGGGTGGTGTACGGGGCGCCGTTCTGGCCGCCGCACTGGAAGCCGGTGCGGAGCGGGTCGGTCATGGAGTTGGCGGCGGTGTCGATCTCGACGGTGCCGTAGTGATAGCCCTGCCCGGAGGCGTCGCGGACCTGCTCGCGGGTCTCGGCGACCTTGCCGGTGCGGGCGTCGACGTACACCTCGCGCACGCTGGGGGCGCCGGCTGCGGTGGTGCCGGTGACGGTGGACTTCCAGATCAGCACGCCCTCGCCGGCCCCGCCGCCGCTGGCTTCCTTGAGCAGCACGCCCAGTTCGGGCGCCGTGGCCTTCTCGGGGTGGGCGACCCGCGCGGTGGCGGTGCGTTCTGCTGCCGCGGCCGGGATCCGGGCGCGCGGGGAGAGCGACAGCTCGGGCGCGGGCGCGGCGGCCACGTCGAGGACGCGCCCGCGGCTGTCGGCGAGCACGACGGCGTCGCCCCCGGTGACCGGCAGCCCGAGGTAGGTGCGTTCGTACGCGGCGTAGTAGAGCCCGTCGTCCCAGGGGGTCACCCGGGTGCGG
>NZ_JACBXC010001495.1 GCF_013870535.1 Streptomyces phytophilus
GGATGCCGGATCCACGCCGCGCCGCGCCGGCCGCCCGCCCCCTCGCGCACTCCTCTCCCCCGCCCCTCCCCGCCCCCGTACGCCTCCCGCCCACCCCTCCGGAGGAGACTTGCTGACCGTCGACTTCACCCGCTTCCCGCTCGCGCCCGGCGACCGCGTGCTCGACCTCGGCTGCGGCGGGGGGCGGCACGCCTTCGAGTGCTACCGGCGCGGCGCCCGCGTCGTCGCCCTCGACCGCGACGGCGCCGAGATCCGCGAAGTGGCCCGCTGGTTCGCCGCGATGAAGGAGGCGGGCGAGGCCCCGGCGGGCGCCACCGCCACCGCCGTCGAAGGCGACGCCCTCGCCCTGCCGTTCCCCGACGACAGCTTCGACGTCGTCATCGTCTCCGAGGTGATGGAGCACATCCACGACGACAAGGGCGTGCTCGCCGAGGTCGTGCGCGTGCTGCGCCCCGGCGGCCGGATCGCGGTCACGGTCCCCCGCTACGGCCCCGAGAAGGTCTGCTGGGCCCTGTCGGATGCGTACCACGAGGTCGAGGGCGGCCACATCCGCATCTACAAGGCGGACGAACTGGTCGGCAGGATCCGCGAGTCGGGCCTGACGCCGTACGGCCTCCACCACGCGCACGCGCTGCACTCCCCGTACTGGTGGATCAAGTGCGCCGTCGGCGTGGACAACGACCGGTCGCCGGCCGTGCGCGCGTACCACAAGCTGCTGGTCTGGGACATCATGAAGAAGCCGCTGGCCACCCGCCTCGCCGAGCGGCTGCTCGACCCCGTCGTGGGCAAGAGCGTCGTCGTGTACGCGACCAAGCCCCACGAGGGCGGCCGGTGACGGGTTCCGGGCGCACAGATCACCTGGTCCTGCCCGGCGTGCTCGACGCCGTCGAGGTGGCGCAGACCGTCGCCGGGATCGCCGCCGAGCAGCGGGACGACGGGGCGATCCCGTGGTTCCGCGGGCACCACCTCGACCCGTGGGACCACACCGAGGCGGCGATGGCCCTGGACGCCGCGGGCGAGCACGCGAGGGCGGAGGCGGCGTACGAGTGGCTGCGCCGGCACCAGCTCGCGGACGGCTCCTGGTACGCGGCGTACGCGGACGGGGACGCGGCCCGGCCGACCGACCGGGGCCGGGAGACGAACTTCTGCGCGTACCCCGCGGTCGGCGTCTGGCACCACTATCTGGCTACCGGCGACGAGGCGTTCCTGCGCCGGATGTGGCCGGTGGTGCGCGGGGCGATGGAGTTCGTGCTGCGGCTCCAGCAGCCGGGCGGCCAGGTGGGCTGGAAGCGCGAGCCGGCGGACGGCGGGGTCCGCACCGACGCGCTGCTGACCGG
>NZ_JACBXC010001496.1 GCF_013870535.1 Streptomyces phytophilus
TGCGGCGAACTGTCCCTCCTCGCCGCCCAGACCAACCCCGGCGAACTCATGCGCGCACACATGACGTCACCGACGGGTACGCGGTCGTCCGGGAGCTGGCCGGGCAGCCGCGCCCGGAGCTGATCCTCGTCAACGACGACGACCTGACCTTCTGCAAGGCCCGCTTCGACGAGGACTCGCTCGACACCGTCCGCGAACGCCTCGGCGACCTCACCGACCCCCTCACCCGCGCCATCGCCTGGGCCGCCGCCTGGGACCTCACCCGCGACGGCCTCATGCCCGCCCGCGACTACCTCGGCCTCGTCCTGCGCTTCGCCGGCCGGGAGACCGACATCGGCGTGCTCCAGGGCCTCCACCAGCAGGCCCACTACACCGTCGACCACTACACCGCCCCGGGGCACCGCGCCGAGGCCGAGCAAGCGCTCGCCGAGGGGGCGCTCGGCGAGCTGCGGCTCGCGCCGCCCGGCAGCGACCACCAGCTGGCGTGGGCCCGCTTCTTCGCCTCCGTCGCCACGACGGAGCAGGACCTGCAACTGCTGCGCGGCCTCCTCGACGGCCAGGCGAAGATCGACGGCCTCGACGTCGACCAGGAGCTGCGCTGGGAGGTACTGCTCCCGCTCGTCGCGCACGGCGTCGCCGACGCGGCGGCCGTCGACGCCGAACTGGCCCGCGACGACACCGCGTCCGGCAGGCGCCACCAGGTCCGCTGCCTGGCCGCCCGGCCGGACGCGGCGGTCAAGGAGGCGGCGTGGCGGGCGGTCGTCGACTCCGACGAGCTGTCCAACGCGATCGTCGAGGCGACGATCTCCGGCTTCACCCGGCCCGGGCAGCGGGAGCTGCTCGCGCCGTACGCGCCGCGGTACTTCGCGGAGATCGAGCGGATCTGGCGGGAGCGGACGATCGAGAGCGCCATGGCGGTCGTACGGGGCCTCTACCCGGCGCTCCAGGCGCACCAGGCGACGCTGGACGCGACGGACACGTGGCTGCGCGGCACCGAGGGCTCGGCGCCGCCGGCGCTGCGGCGGCTGGTGTGGGAGGCGCGCGACGACCTGGCGCGCGCGCTGCGCGCGCAGGAGCGCGACAGGCAGGACTGAGCCCCCGGGGCCCGGCCCGTACACCCATGATCGGCCTGCCTGTTCGGCAGTCGAACGTGTGCGCATTAGCCCCGGCTTGTCCGCATTCTTCGACGGCCCTGTAACAGCGGTTAGGGGAGGGCGGGCAGCCGGGAATCCAGCCGCCATGAACGCGAACTCGCCCTTCCCGGCACCACTCAGCCCACGCCCGCTCCACCACGCCGCCGGCGCCCGGGGCCAGGTCATGACCGCCCGGCAACTGCG
>NZ_JACBXC010001497.1 GCF_013870535.1 Streptomyces phytophilus
CGAGCAGCACCGGCGCGTCCGGCTGCTGCTCCCACCACCAGCGGACCATGCGCGGGTCCGTGGTCGCGGCGAGCACGCCGGGGTCGTAGGGATGTGCCCCGGGTGCGGCGCACTCCGGGAAGGGGCAGGCGCATTCGCGCTCACGCGGCCGGGCCTGTTCCTGCGTGCGGTCCTGCGTCAGGTCGTGCGTGCGGTCCCGGCGGCTGCTGCGCCGCTGCGGTTGCAGGCCCGCTCCGGGCACGACGGGCCACTGCCACTGCGAAGCGAACGTCAGCGCCGCGTCAGACAGCTCCCGCTGCCCGTTACGCCTGCGCCGCTTTCCGGGATATTCGCGCATAAGCGCTCATCCTTCCGTGGCACCAGGGTCTGCTGGCCGATCACCTTGCGAGGTCATACAGTCACTGCGGTCTCGGTGCGGTGTCTGTGCTGCGTCGGTGCGCTGCTTCGGTGCGTCGAGGGCGTGCATCGGTCGTTGCGATGGCGCGCCACGCGTGGGCGGGGCCCGGGCTCTGTTCTGTAGGACGCACTGCCGCCTGGGCGGGTTCCTGCCGTTGCCGGCTTGTGTGGGGACCTCCGTGTCGAAATCCAGTCGACCGCAATTGAACAGAGCACCCATCGGTTTTCAGCCAAACACACATGCCCCGCGGACACCACCATGCCCGGGCCGACAACACTGGACATCGCATCACCAGTCCGTGTAAATGTGGATCTATTGCGAGTAGTGCAGCATGAGATGGGGGTCCGCGATGCTGTTGAGCGCGATGCCTGTGCCGGTCAGGCCCGTACCGACGGGTCGCGCCGGAACGCGGGCCGCGAGTGCGGGACCGCCGCGCGAAAGCCGCCGACTGTGAGCACCCCACCGTTCCCGAATGTGGCCGGAATTGAGCTACAGCGGCTGCTGCGACCCGCCATCGCCCACCCCTCCGAGTCCCCCGCGGCCTCCTACGACCGCCTCTCCGCCTGGGCCGGCGACCTCACCGCACTCCACGAGCTGACCGGACGCCTCGCCCGCACCACGGAGTTGGAACAGGCGCTCTACGAGATCATCCGCGCCGGCGCGGAACTCGTCGGCGCACGCCGGGGCTTCGCCGTCCTGCAACCCGCCGACGGCCGCGGCCCCGACGCCCGCGTCGGCTACGGCATCGGCGCCGCCGACCTCGGCGCCATGGAGACCGTGCCACGCGCGTCCACGTCGTACGGGCGCATCCTCGACGCCCCCGCCGCCACCCGCCCCGCCGACGTCTGCCGCCCCGACCTCGCCGCGGAACCCGGCCTCCACCCCCGCCACCTCGACGTCGCCATGCGCCTCGGCTACGCCGCCGGCTACGCCATCCC
>NZ_JACBXC010001498.1 GCF_013870535.1 Streptomyces phytophilus
GAGGCGATCGACGCGTACGGCGCCACCGCCACCTGCGCCGCGATGGTCGGCGCGGCGCAGCGGGTCCTCGACATGACGGTCGGGTACGCCGCGGAGCGGGAGCAGTTCGGCCGGCCGATCGGCAGCTTCCAGGCGGTCCAGCACCACTGCGCCGACATGGCCGTGGACGTGCTGAGTTCGCGCTTCATGGCGTACGAGGCGGGCTGGCGGCTGGCCGAGGGCCTGGACGCGGCGGCGGAGGTGTCGATGGCCAAGGCGTGGGTGGGCGAGGCGTGCCGCCGGGTCTGCGACACGGGCCACCAGGTGCACGGCGCGATCGGCTTCACCCACGAGCACGACCTGCACCTCTTCTCCGGCCAGATGGCGGCCTGGGCCCTGGCCTTCGGCGACGCCGACCACCACTGGGCCCGCCTGGCCGACCGCCTGGACCCGCACACCTGACGACACCCGCCCGAGCGCCGCGGGCACCCGGATGCCCGCGGGCGCCCAGTCCCCACCGGCAGGGGCGCGCGGGATCGCCACATGCGCGTACGGGCCCGGCAGCCCGTTGCCGTGCGTCCCGGGCTCAGGTGTCCTGCGCCTGGTCGCCGGGGCCCACGAGCAGTTCGGCCAGGGTGAGGAACGCGTCCGTCGTCGCCACCCGGAGCCTGCTCAGGTCGCAGTCGGCGCTGCGGAGCGAGCCGTCGAACGGGACCTGGACCACCTGGTCGCGGCCGATGCCCAGGCGGCCGGCGACGGTGGCGGTGACGTCGCGGCCCGACGGCTGCTCGATCTGGGTGGCGACGACGATCACCTCGCGCACCAGGTCCCCGTGGCCGCCCTCGCGCAGCGCGTCCAGGGAGCGGGCGGCGGCGTCGACGAACCAGTCGGCCGTGCCGCAGCACAGGACGAGCCGGTCGGTCCGGTTCAGGACGAAGTCCGCGGCCCGGTCCAGGCGCAGCAGGCTCCAGTCGGTGAGCACGAAGGGGTAGTGGGGCGCGGTGTGCGCCAGGACCTGGTCGTACTCGTACGCGTGGGAGGAGTTCGGCGCGATGTAGCCCTCGCGGTGCGCGACCACTTCGAGGCCCGAGTCCAACTGCGTGGTCAGCGCCCGGATCCGCGGGTAGGGCGGGTCGGCGGGGAGCATGGCCAGGTCGCGCGGGCGGGCCCCGCCGCGGCGGCCGACGAAGTGGTGCAGCGAGCCGTCGGTGGCCGCCCCGTCGAGCGCCAGGACCGGCTCGCCCCGCACCGCGGCGAGCAGCGAGCCGACGGCGACGGTCGTGGTGGCCCGTCCGCTGTAGTGGTACGCGCCGACCAGGGTGACGCGCCTGCTCCGGGTCAGGGGCACCCGCAG
>NZ_JACBXC010001499.1 GCF_013870535.1 Streptomyces phytophilus
GCCTCGTCCTCGGTGCCTTCGCCGTCCGCATCGCTGCATCCCCCTTCGCCGTCATCGGTACTCCGAGAGCCTGCGGCCGATGCCGAACACCGCGCCCGCCGCGCCGAGCACGGCGAGCACCGCGGCGCCGATCCACAGCCCGGAGAGCGCGCCGCGGCCGTCCTCTGCCGCCGACTTGAACTCCTCGCGCTCGTGCTCCAGGGCCTCTTTCAGGCTGTCGTCGACCTGGTCGAAGAACTCGCTGGTCGACTTCTCCCCGTCGCCGCCGATGACCATGTCCTTCGCTTCTTCGTACTCGCCCGCGACGTTCTTCGCCTGCGCGTCGCCGTGCAGCTCGCGCCACTCGCGTACGTTGTCCACGGCCTCGGCGACGGGCTTGCGGCCGGCGTCGTCGTCGGCCAGCTCCAGGGCACGCCCGAGCATGCTGCCCGCCGGGGCCTCCTTGGCGTCCGGCTCCTTGCCGGCCAGTTCCTTCATGCCTTTGAGGTAGCTGTCCTCGTACTTGTCGAGGCCCTCCTCGGTGGTGACGGAGCCCCGGTTGACGTAGGTGAGGTTCTCGTCGGCGCGGGCCCTGAGGGTGTTGATCCGCGCCTCGTTGAGCGCGTGCAGCGACTGGGCGCCGTGCTCGTCGGAGTCGCTGAGGCCGGAGCGGGCGAAGGTGTGCCCGACGGCCAGCCACAGCAGCACGACCACGGCGGCCGCGGAGGCCGCCAGCATGCCGTGGTTGAACACCCGGTTCGTACGGCGGTAGTGGCGGCGCTGCGCCCAGAACAGGAACCCGAGCGCGAGCAGCCCGCTGGCCAGCGCGGCCCACGGCCACGACTTGGCGTCGGAGTAGTCCTCGTCCAACTGCCGGGTCTCGGAGAGGTAGAGCTGCTCGGCGGCCGGCAGCAGGGTCTCGCGCATCTGCTCGTCCGCGTAGCGCAGGTACGCACCGCCGAGCGGCAGACCCTGGCGGTTGTTGGCGCGGGCGGTCTCGACCAGCGAGGTGTAGACCGGCAGCGCCTGGTTCAGCCGCTCGATCTGCTTCTGCGACTCCGCGGCGCCCTGCGAGTTGGCCGCGGCCTTCACCAGCAGCTTCGACGCCTGCTTGATGTCGGCGTCGTAGCGCTCGCGCACCTTCGGCGGCTCCTGCCCGCCCTCCAGGAAGCCGGTGGCCGCCGTGGTGTTGGCGCGGGCCAGCGAGCCGTAGATGTCGGCGGCGTCGGCGCTCAGCGGCTGGCTGCGGTTGATGACGTCGTCGGCTGCCGCCGACCGGTCGGACACCTGCCATGCGGTGAGCGCCCCGAAGAGCACGACCAGCACCGCCAGTACGGCCCCGATGATCCGC
>NZ_JACBXC010000015.1 GCF_013870535.1 Streptomyces phytophilus
CCGGGGCGCTGGAGAGGAGGCACACCCGATGACCAAGAACGGACCGACAGGAGCTCCATGGGCAGCGAGCAGACCGGCACCGGCCGCGTCACCGTCTTCCCGCTCACCCACCACTGGCCCGACCGCCGCTGCCTGCTCGCCTAGACCACCACCGGCGACTTCGGGACCACCGCCATCGTCGGCGTACTGCCGGTACCGGAGCTGGAGCACCCCGAGCTGCTGGCGGTCGCCGCCGACCACCACCCCCAGGGCCTGTACGGCGCCCGCGGAGGGCACGAGAACGCCTGCGCCGGCTGGGTGATCTGCACCGGCTGGTCCGCCCGCATCGGCGGCTCCGGGCCCCGCCTCGACGTCAAGAACACCGCCTGGAGCCTGCGCGTGGACCGCCGCATCACGCTGGACAAGCAGATGTACGGGCACGACGTCCTGCACACCGGCACCTTCGCCCTCGACGACGGCGAGCTGACGAAGCAGGCCCTCCAACTCGTCCGCTGAACGCCCGCCGCCGGCACGGCGGGCGTTCCCCATCAGCCCGGCCGCGTCCCCCGGCGCAGCCGGGGCACCCCGAGCAGCCCCGCCCACCCGGGTCGTAGCCCCTTGGGCGGGCGGGGCCCTGATCGTCCGCGTATGGCGCCGTGGCGGCGACTGTGCGCCACCCGTCTACGGAAGGACGGGCGCGGACAGAGGACGGCCCCGGGAGCGTGCATCCGCTCCCGGGGCCGTTCGGTGCGCGCGGTGGGTGACGTGCGGGCGGGGGCCAGATCAGCTTCCCTTCGGGCCAGCAGCGGGCCAGCTATCGATCTCCACGAGCCCCGGGAACGAGTTGGGGCCAGATCAGATGTCCTCTGACCTGGCCCGGAGCAGTAGGCCGTACGTGCCACAACCCGAACTCTTCGCCCTCTGCCATCCTTGTCGAGGGCCCTGAGATCGTCATCCGCCCGGTCGGCACCCGTCGCTCGGCAGGTGACGCCCGATGACGGGCCGAACCGCCTCAGAGATCTGGATACGTCGCGGCTGCGCCGTGGTCGTCGCCGCAGTCGCCGCCTACGCCTCCTACGAGCACCAGCGGGCCTTCGCCTTCCACGGCGGAGCCGACCCGACCAGCGCCGCCCTGTGGCCCCTCTCCGTCGACGGCCTCCTCTTGCTGGCCACGACCAGCCTCCTCAAGCCGAGCCCACACACCACCAGCCGTACGAGGTATGCAGTCTTGCTGGCCTTCTGGCTGGGCATCGCCGTCTCTTTGGCGGCCAACATCGCCGCTGCACCCACCCTGTCGTGGCAGCCCATCCTGGTGGCCGGCTGGCCCCCGCTCGCTCTGCTCTTCGCCGTCGAACTCCTCGCCCACCGCCCCATCAGGCACGAGACCGGCGAGACGTATCGGGACACTACCGAGACGCACCCCGAGGGCGAGACAACGGCCGAGAACGAAAGGTGGATCACTCTCGACCCTATCTCCGACACGCTTCCCCCGCCGGGCAAACCGAGGGCATGGCAGATCATGTGGACGCACTACCAGCGCGAGCAGGCCCGTGGCCGCACCCCAACGGGCGCAGAACTCGACCGCGTCGCCGGCACCAACAACTACGGCCGCGCCGTCCTTGCTCGCTGGCGCCGCAACGGCCACATCCCGACAAGATTCCAATGAGGGATGGAGGCGCATCAGTCCCCGAAACGTCAACCTAGCATGGACAATTCAATCATCTGTGGGTGCAGCGCTGTCCGTCTCGGAATGCCGCTCTTCGAGGGCTTGGCGGATCTCCTTGATGTTCGTTTCGGCCCAGAGCAGCATGGTGACAAGATCTGAGCTCCCGTAGGGCACGAGCAGGTCCCAATCCGCATCATCGCCGGAGTCCTCTATCTCCGCCGTGACGGCACGGGTCAACTGACGGACGGCGTCAATCGCCTTTCGCTGTTCGTCCTTCGCCAAATACTCGGAACGGTCCAGCCACTTTGCCTCCCTGTTCGCCGATTCCCGCGAGGCAAGAGCAACGACGTGACGCACTACGCCTCGGACGGCGTCCTCAAGGGCCAGCGCGTTCCGGAGAAGCGGAATACTGCTCATGTCGCCCTCATCGGGTTCGCGCCCCGGCGAAAATGTCCTGTAGAAGCTCCAGGGATCTTGAGGTTCACTCAGGCGCGCCAGTGTTCTAAAGACGGGCTCGAACGACGCCATGGGAGGATACTCGACAGGTAGGGTGGCCCGGTGCCTCCAGAGTTCGAGGATGGTGGCCGCGGTCGCACGTCGTATGTCGTCCGCTTCGTCAAGCGGGCTGGTTTCTGCGCGCATGATCAGATCGCTGATGTGGTGAGCCATCCAGCGACCGAGGATGTCGTGATCGGCGAGGTCGTTGGCGATGTCCTTTCCCAGTTCGAGTGTCTTATTAAAGCTCGCTGCAGTTTCCGGAGACATCGATGAGGTAAATCTTGTAGGACCGTTCTCTCGGGGGGAGGGTTTCGTCATCGTTTATGTCATATCTCGGCGAGTAGGGCTGCTTGTTGTCTTCATGGGTGCGGTCGATCATCACTTCGATGATGAGGCTGCGACCTGTCAGCGCGAGCAGCTCATTGAGAGTGTCACGTCGGATCTCAAGTCGCTCGCCCTGCGTTCCCGTGGTGCGGTCCATGCTGGTTTTTGCCGTGTCGTCCCAGACCCTACTGCGGAGGGCGGGGCTATCGGAGCGGGTCCACGTACGCATATCAGCGTCTGGGTCCAGTCCCAGCAATTCGACGAATTCGTCAGCGGGCCGCCGAGGCGGGTACTTGACACCCGCAGCCAGAGGATCTTTGATGTCCAGTCCCTCGTGGTCTGACGGGTCGATGATCCAGCCGGCCAGCTGGAATCCCTCAACATCGAATTTGTAGTCTTGATCGCTGGCATCCGGGATACGGTATGCCATGTAGGATGGGGCGGTTTGCAGAGCGAGTACGAGGGCTCTTGCCTTGTCCGGAGTTACCAATGCGCTGCGGACCTGGACCTCTTGTGCTGCTCGGTAGCTGGTGTCGTCCGAGCTCTCCCAGACAGTAACCCATCCGTCATCCACGATGAGACGCTCACTGAAGTGTCGACCGTTCAGGCTCCAGATCCAGTCCGGGCCGGGTGAGTCATGCTCCGATGCGAAGACGCTTGGCGGAGAGAGATCGCGTCGGTCGGCAAGCCATCTGCCGTCATCGCGGGTGATGAGAAACTCACGCAGCCAGGCCGTGAACATGTCTCTGTCCATCTCAGCTTCGCGATATACGGGGTACGCCTTGACCAACTCCCCCGCCACTGTGCACAGGGCGTGGGTGGACAGGTAGAAGTCCAGGTCGTCCGCCTCTGGCCAGGTGGTTCTGTAAGCGAAGGTGCTTCCCTCTTGATAGAGTTTGAGCGTGTGGCGTGGGTCCTCCTTGTGGGTGCCTCGGTATGGAAGTCGCCATTTCTCGGTAATGGTGTTGCCCGCAAGACTCACTGCCGTTTCCTTGGTGATTCCGAAGGCTTCCGCCAGGGGCTCGAACCAGCGACCGGTCAAGTCCCAAGAGAAGTGGAAGGCAGTCGGCTCCGCAAAGAGGGACTCGTTGATCGCATCCTGCCCAGGTGCAGCGTCCTCGGAGACCGACCCACTCTGCTTCCTTGCTCTGCTCTCTTCCCAGGACTGGCTGATGATCCTCACCGGTGTGTTTAGCCTGCGGAGGATGTCGAGCTCTTCGGCCGTCGCATTAATGGAGCGGGAGGAGACGAGGGAGAGGAAGGTGGCTTTGGCGCTTTCCTGCATGACGACGTGTGGTTCGTTTTCAAAGATAATCTTTCTCAGCAACGGCTCGAACTTCGCAAGCGTCTGATGCGCGGCCGGGGTTTGCGCTGCTCGCGCGAGAGCAAGCAGCAGCCACTGAAGGGCGTGCATCCTGTAGAAGGGCAGACGTGCGTCGAGAAAGAGGCTTGCGTCAAGCATGTCCAGGGCAAAGCGCTGTATCGCATCCAATTCTGCGTGACAGCCGAGTTCGACAAAGAGCCGCACGCAGTGTGCGGCACGCCACCTGACGCCGTGCTCAGGGTCGCCGAGAGCCCCCCACACATAACCTGCCAAGCACTCTTCGACGCCTGATGGCCCCGTGGGAAGATCGCTGAAGGAGCCATCACCCGCATCCTCTGGTGCAAGACTGGCCAACATGGTCCCGAAGTCGTCGAGGACGACTTGCGCCTGTACGTCGGTGAGCCGTGGAGCGAGTCGGGCCGCCAGATAGTAGCACTCCTCGGAGAGGAACACTGCGGAATGCGACCCAAGTTCCCTCAACGCCGTTCCGAAGAAGTCCTCACCGGGTACGCCGGCCAGGTGGGCAAGTTGCGGCAGGTCGATGGCAACGTAGGCCTTGGTGGTCAGTTCGCGACAGAATCGGGCTGCGGCCGTCTGTGCGAGGAGATGCAGTTGCTGACGTGCGGCTTGCGGGAGCGTCGGCTGCTCCGCAAGCTTCTTGATCAGTTGTTCATAGTCGAAAGTGCTGAAATTGGGGACGGTGCGGAACGCGGCCAAGACGTCGTCAAGTTCATGCAGGCGTACGCGGATCGCGCGATCAATGACTTGCTCCATACCGAGCAAGTGCCCGGATCTACGGACCAGCGCACGTGCCCTTTCCCAGCCTTCGGCAGTAGAGAAGTCGCACGTTGTCAGGGCGTCCTGAAACTCTTGAGCACGCGCGTTTCGTGCGTCGTCGTCTTCGTCCTCGGCCCATCGGGGTGAGACGTAGTGGGAAGTCATGGGGGGCGCAATGTGGCGGCCTGCGGAGTCGAGCAGTGTCCCGGCAAGGTCGATGTTCAGCTCCCGGGCCGTCCGGTCTAGTTGCTCGAAAGATTTGCTGCTGAATCGTTGTGCCCTTAGGAATTCCCCCAGCGTACTGGCAATGTGCTGCCCGTCGATGGGGGCGTAGCGGAATGCCCGCTCTATGAGCTGAAGGGTGCTGACGCTGTGTTCATCGAATGGCACCATCGCCAGAGCCGACATGGCAGACGCTGCCAGTGGGCTGCCCTGCTCATCGAGGAGTGCCCGGATGAAGGGCCGCGCGGAGCAGAAGCGACGGTCGCGCCAGCGGGAGGCAACGGCTGTCGCGGTTGTGGCACTGAGATGGCCCATGGACGACAGGGCCGCGGCGTGATCGGATCCGTCTCCGAGGTAGGGCTCAAGGCCTTCAACGAGTTGGGCAAGGCGATACGCGCGGCGATCGTCGGTGTGGTCTCCGTCGGATGCTCTCCGGGCGACGGCGAGGAGCGCCTGCCACAGCGCATGAACGTCGTCACCCACACGGTCGGTCAGATCGATGGCCTTGGTGAAGTAGGCATGGGCCTCTCTCTCATCGAATCGATAGACGGCTCGGGCGAGATTCACCATCTGCTCCGCCGTGTACTCCGCACCCTCTTGAGCAGTGTCCAGTGATGTGGCCACGAGCTCCGCAAGCTCGACTGCAAAATGCGCCAGTTTCTCGTTGGGGGCCGCTGTTCGTACGGCGTCCGTGAGAACGCCAGCCGGAAGGTGGCGTTCTGCTGCCCGGTACCAATCGAGGAGAAGCTGACGCGATTCCTCTGATGACCCAAAGACAAGAATTCGGACACCGAAGCGTGCGACGCCTCGGATGAAGAAGTGCGGCGTCTCGTTCTCGAGATGAGTTCTGAGCGTGGTAGCCGCCAGTTCACGGAACCGGGCGTCTGTGTTGCTGGAGGCTCCAACGAGGCAATCGATCCACAAGCTGACCCAGCCGCCCAGGGGCACGACACCTTGCTGGTGGTCGGTGAGCTCGCGGGAGTGAAGGTAGGGATGTTTCCGTGCTTCGATGACGTCAGCGCCAGCGAAATCCTCCACGTTGAAGGGTTGCCGCCTGACTCTCGCCAGCAGCGCGAACCCGGACATCAGTGTGTCAGTACCCCGGCTGTAGAGGCTTCCCGCGCCTCTTCCCAGGTTGTCAGGGAGATTCCGCTGCAAGATCAGTTCGGCTTCCTCATCCGACAACAAGCCATGTCGCAGGCCCATGGCAATGATCCAACTGACCGCCGGAATTTCCATGTTCTCGTGCGATACGCCTGGATGCCGACGAAATGAAACAGGTCTGCGCTGCCGCTTTAGCATTTTCACCAGGCGTCGCGCCAGCGGTTCCTGGCAGACGAGGTTGGCCTGCCAGGCCGCGTGGGCGACCGCAAACTGAAGATATTTGAGGCGCGTCGCCGCCCAACCAAGCATCTCAAGTTCCTGGATGCGACCCGCGTCGGCAAGGCGAGCAGCTATGATCACTCCCGCTTCGAAGCCCACTTGCTTGGGGCGCCACCGTGCCAGGTGGGCGATGCATGCCTCCACACCATCGGTGTTGAGGAGTCCAAGGGCGACTTCGACGATGTCGGATGCATTGATATGGTGATGGAGCTGATCGTCATGGGACTGCTGCACCCAAGCTCTCAGCCAGTCGGTGGCACTGCGTAGCCTGCTGCGGGCAAAGTCGGTCTGACCGGCGGCGGACGCCAGTAGGGCGCCTTCGAAGTGGAGGTGGGAGCCTGGCCAGTCCACGGCGAGGCTGCGCGTCGCGACAATGTCTTCGATGGTGCTGGCGTCCAGGAATTTTCCTGCAAGGTCCGTATTGCAGCGCAGTAGGTGAAGCCTGCGGGAGTGACCGGCAGCCAAGCTTCCGGTCTTGAGCGCCAGCCGGGCTGCGTCCAATTCCTGTCCTGCACGCAGCGTTGCCTTGAGGGCGAATTGGGCACGCTGCTGGGCGATCTCCCGCTGCTCTAGATCATTGCCTTCGGGGAGAGCGCCGTCGGTCAGCGCTAGCTCAACGAGGGTGTCAACCTGACCCGCCTCCCACAACAGTTGAGGCAGAGTTGCAGCCACGTAGGGTTCGGTGCCGGCAAGCGGGGTCAGGCGGTCAATAAAGTCGATCAGGGAATCGTTGGTAGGGCGGTAGGAGTTCCGGAACCACGTTTCGGTCGGCTCGTCGCGGAACTGCAGCGTGTCACTGTCTACGAGTAGAGGTCGACCAAGATCGGCTGCGAAACTGTGGACGAGGGAAGCGGGTACTTTACACAGTTCGCACAGAACCCGGATGGGGATCCTCGGCCGGAGCGCAGCCAGGGCCTCACACAGTCGGTCGATCTCACTGGTCATGTGGTAAGCGTCTTTGCATTCTTCCACCAGGTTCCGCAAGAGCTCGTCGAAGAGAGAGGCGTCGGGCCGTCTCGTCTCTCCCAGGGAGGACAGGCAAGTTTCGAGATCTGAAGCCGAGTCGAGTACGAGGGCCTGAATCCGGGGGTTGCCGCCCGTGCGGCGGTGGAACTCTGCCGCCTGCTGCTCCGTGACCATGCCAAATGCCGTCTCGAGATGCTGCTTAGTCTCAGCGACGCCGAATCCGGTGAGCTCGATTCTGTGGACGTGGGGTGGTGGTTCCAGAAGATCGATTCGTTCGGTACGGCACAGCACCACAAGCCGCACGTTGTCGGGCAGAGTTTCGCGTAGGATCCCTGTGACAAAAGTGCGCTCGCTGCAATCTCTTGAAATTAGGGCCGCGTTGTCGGCCGCATCGAGAACGAGAACTAGAAGTGCTTCGGGAGCCGAGGCGGACAGAGCATCTGACGCGACTTTGACCCTGGCCGCGAACGCCTTCGCATAGTCGGCCGGCTGCGCTGTGGCAGCAGGGATCAGCGGATCACAAAGGGCATGCGCAGCAAGCTCATTCGCCAGCTGCACCAGCCCTTGCTGATGCTGATGGCGGGGTGAGCTCAAGCGCCTGTACCCACCGTTGCCGAAGCAGTCGTAAACCAGAGTGACGGACTCAGAAGGCAGATTGCGCTCGATCTGTGTCGTTAGCACCGACTTCCCGACGCCCCCGGCGGCATGGACCAGCACAGGCCGACCAGCCAGGCGAATGATGTCGTCTGCAATCGCATGAGTCTGCGGAGTCACGATCACGCGATCGGGTCGGCGGATGAGATTGGGAGCCGGCAGTAGACGGTCAGGAGGAACTCGGAGGGCGGCGAGCACGGTGGATCGATCGACGACGTGATCTGCCTCCAGTGATGTCGCGCGTCTGGCGATCATTTCCTTCAGCAGAACGTGTTCCACGTCGGGGGCTCCAGGGAGAAGGCCGGCCAGATCCGTCCGAAACAGGTATTCCAAAGCGAGCAATCCTGGAGCCGTGGGGTCCACTCCGAGTCGACTGAAGAAAATGGCTTCGCTGGCTGTGTCATCGGAGAACCCCGCGTACTGCTTGAGGTATCTGACGTCGTGCGCATATGCGTTAAGTTCCCCGCCTGTTCCCAGGATCCCGATCGCTTGCAGAACCGAGTCACGGACCGGCCGGTTGGAGAGGAACTCGAAAGACACCTTCTGCTCAAGCCCCGGCGACTCCTTCCTGATCTGCCTGAACTTGTTCGCGAAACCGGTGACGGTTTTGGCGAGGCCCGATACGGTCCATTCTTCAGCGGCATGCATGGTCGAATGTTTCAGCTGCCGGTACACGACGCGAGTCGCTTCTTGAAGACCGTTCGCCCCGTAGTACTCGGCGAGATCGATGACGTCCTCGCCGTGGTCTCCTTGGGTATCCTCCGGTGACACGCCCTCGACAGCAATCGCCCTCAATTTCGTGCCAGGAAGTAGCAATTTGAGAGCCTGCCGAGCCGCCCAATGGTAGTGGAACTGGTCACCGTCTCGACTAGGCCGCAGTAGGTCAGTCATGCTGGCTCCCGGCAGACCTCGGGTTGGAAGGACTCGACAAAGTACTCCTTGCATCACATCCGACCAAGAAGGAAGAATTCACCATACGCTACCCACTGTTATCAGAGTCGGGCAACATCGAGTACGAGACGGAGGCTATGTCCGCCGCCGCTCGCTGACCATGATCGAGAAGGTTGGGGAGTCCTCGAACGGCTTGTCCTCGCCGACCTTGCGGTACCCCCACGACTCGTACAGGGCCTGCACCTTTGGATGATCGCGGTCCACCGACAGGGTCGTCAGGGCCTCCGGTCGGCCTTCGAGGAGGCTGTCATGGAGGCGACGGGAGATGCCTGTCTTGCGCCATTTCGGCCTGACCATGACCTCCGACACACCGAACGTTGAGGATCGCTCGGGCTCTGGTTTCGGCTCGAGGTGGCCGCGCCACCACTCCCGTCCTGGAGTGAGTGAGGCGCCGTATGCGTAGCCAACCGGCTCGCCGTCGTCGTAGCCGACCACGCAGGTCCAGCCCGGACGCGACGACCAGTGGTCGACGAACTCTGCGAAACGCTCGCGGGTATTGAAGGGATCGTGTTGCTGGTCGGCGTAGCAGTCATCGTGTACGTCCAGCAGCATGGTCCGCAGCCGGGGTGCGTCGGCGCTGGAGTAGGAGCGCAGGGTCAGAGGGTCGCCCGTCACGCCATTGCCTTTCGGTAGCGGTCTGCGAACTCGGCGGCACCGGCGGGGTTGCGCGCTTGGATGTCCCGCTGGAGACGGTCGAGCTGATCGACCCAGCGCTGGCTGCGCACCTCGGGCAGCAGCTCCAGGGCGTTGCATCCCACGGCGACGGCTTCGTCTTCCTCGCCGCCGGCGTGGAGGCTGCGTGCCAGTTGCACGGTCGCGGCGAACTGGTTGCGTCGGAAGCCGCCGATGAGGTCGAGGCCGTCACGCTCCGCCTGGGCGGAGCACTTGTAGTCGCCGAGGTGGTAGGCGCACATCGCGGCCTGACCGGTCAGCTCGGCCGGCCCGCAGAAGGCCAGCCACGGCGGGGGATCAACCGAGGCGCGATCGAGCTCCTGCTCGGCGCGGTGCAGTGACTGCCCACAGCGGCCGCGCTGCCCGGCGACGGAATGGCCGAGAGCGACGCGGCTGTGCAGCAGCGCGGACAGCCGCGGATCCCGTCTGCCCCGGGTAGCGTCCAGGGCGACGCGGGCGATGGCGACGGCTTCAATGCCGTGTCCGAGGTCGACGGCCTGACGGGACATGCTGGACCAGATGCGGGCCTCCAACTCGGGCGCTCTGGCCAGGCGCGCGTACTGCAAGGCGGTCCGCCAGTGACGGCGTGCCTCTTCGTGCTGCTGGGAGTCGTAGGCGAGCCAGCCAGCTTCCTCGCACAGCTCGCCGAGAGCGTGGTGCAGCGCGGTCTGGACCCGGCTGCTGTAATGGCAGTGCCGCATGGCGTGCTCGATGTGCCCGACATACCGGCTGGCGATGTCCGCGAGACGGGCGCTGCCGTGCTCGGCGTCGAGTCGCACCAGACGGGCCTCCGCACCGCGGACGCGCTCGACGTCGCTCATGCCGATGCGTCCGGACTCGGGCAGAGCGGGAAGTGCGATGAGGACGCCGGCGCTGAGGATGAACTTACGGCGGTGCACGGGCTGTTCCTGCTCCTGAGCGGTTGCTGGTCCTCGCACAGTAACGTCGGCGGCATCCGCGCGGGGAGGCGTGAAACCGAGTTCGGCGGCGGTCCGGCCGAGGACCGCTTCCAGCGGCAGCCTTGTCCGGTCCTGCGGCCAAGCGACCTGGCCCTTCAGCAGGCGGCGGATATGCCGGTCGCTGCAGTCGCCGGGCGTGCCGAACAGCGTCTCGTGCGCGTCGTTGACAGCCTCGGCCAGGCCGCTTTGCGTGTGGCCGGACTCCCTGATGGCCCGGCGCAGCGCGTCGTTGGGCTGTGAGGACATGGGCACCCGCTTCCGGGAGTGACACCCATCACAGTAGCGGGGTGATCACTGTGCGTGGAGAGAAGTGTCCGGTGGCTGTGAAGTAACCCGGGGTGGGTCTGTCCTGTCGCCGCCGGTGCTGCGACGGAACGGTGGGGACTCCAGCACGTACATCTGCGGAGCCCTCTATGCCGATCCCCTCCCCCGACCCCGTAAACAGCGCGGACGCCGACGGCGTGCGCCAGGTCGACGTGGCCGCCGTGGTCGAGACCGTCCGCAAGACCAAGACCCCGCGCCTCGCCGCCCCGCCCGAGAAGATCATTCGCAAGCTCGTCGAGCAGCTCCAGGAACACACAACCGTGTTGATGCGGCAGGCCCTCGGCCCGGACGACAAGGAACTCAAGGTGATCCGCGAGGCCGCCGCGGAGTGCTCCAGCCTCTTCCCGGCCCTACTGGACGAGCACTCCCGTGCCGAGGCATGGCAGCGCGTATGCCACTTCGCCATCGTCACCGAGGGACTGCTGCGCCGCTGGTGCCAGGCCGACACGGTCGGCGGCGACTACGAGATCCGCGTCGAGGAGAACGAACACGGCGGCTACTACGTGTGGGACACGGTCAGCTGCAGCCTCCCTACGAAACCTTCGACGGAGCCAGCCGGCCGCGCACATGCCTCTCGATGCGGCGTGGGAGCTGACCCGGCGCCTCAACCAGAGGACGAGGTGAGGGCGATGACTGCGGCGACCAAGAACCTCGGTATGGGACACCAGGCGCATCCCTGGCTGGGGCGCCTCGTGATCGACACCGAACACGACGGCCAGGTCGGCGTGCTGCGAGCCGTGGCGCCCGACGTCGACGACATCCGCCTGGAGGTAATCACCCCGCCGCATACGCCGCCGGTGGCATGGCTCGCTCCGCAAGGCGGCGGAGTCGAGTGGACCACCAGCCTCACCGCGATCGAAGCAGCGACCCAGTGACCACGTGGCTCTCCGCGATGGCCGGGACCCTCACCGCCCACTCACATAGAGAAGCCCCCATGCCCGCGCACACCGTGAAGGATTCCCATGCCTGCTAAGGAACGCCTGCTCCTGGATGCGATGACCGACGACATCCTTACCGTCGTCCAGTGGAATCTGGAGAGCGACGGAGGCCCAGACCCGAGCAGTGAGCGATGGCGACGCGCGCACGACATCCTCGCCGCGCACGGGCAGATCGACATCCACCTGCGGCAAGAGTCGAAGTACAGCCGCGAGCGAGGACATCAGCGCCTCCACGCCACCGAACGCCGCCTCGGCGGGCTGCGCGGGTTCCTGTCCGCCCCGAACCCGCACGCGGACGCCGACATCGCCACCGCGGTGTTCATCCGCCCCGAGAAGTTCGCCGTGCTCGAATCCCGGCCCCGGGCCAAGCCGTGGTGGCTGCACCCCACGCACGTGATGGTGCGGCTCGGTGAATGCCCGCTGCCGATGAACATCGTGTCCTTCCACATGTGCTGGTTCGACCCCGACCAGCGGCTGACCGAGGCGCAGTGGCTGACCACCCTCGCCCAGCCGGGCATGGTCACCCTCGCCGGCGGCGACACCAACAGCTATCCGCAGCAGCCGGATCCGGACCTCACCCTGCCCGACTGGACCACGGTCACCGACCGGGCCCACCTGGCGCACCGCACCATCGTCGAGGGCGGCGGCCGCCGCAGCGACACCCGGCCGGATGAGGTGCTCACCACCGCCGGCTACGTCGACCTCGGCCGCCACGCCGCCGACCACCTCGGCCAGCCGGACGCCCTCACGCCCACCGCAGGCCGAGCCGATCAGGGCGGCCCCCAGCGCATCGACCGCACCTACGCCGCCGGAGGTCTCGCCGACGCCCTCAGCGGCGTCGAGGTCGTCCACACCGACGTCTCCGACCACCCCCTGTTGATCACCCGGCTCCGCCGCAGCCGCGTGGAGCGGGTGCTGCGCGAGCAGTCCACCGTCGCCGCGTCCCGCTGACCCGAAGAGGAGGTGTCCCGTGCACGAGATCATCGTGAGCCCGTTCCTCGACGACTACCTGGTGCTGCGCCCGGATCGCACGGCAGGCATCAAGATCCCGCTGACGCGCTACCTGGAGCTCAAGCAGGCCGTCGACACCGGCGACACCATCCCGGGCTGGCTGGTCGACGCCGGCCGATGGGCCTGGGACTTACGCCTGGCCGACAAGCCGGCCGCCGGCACCGTGCTGGTGCGCAGCCCGTCGCCGTACGGCTACGCCCGCGCCTCCTGGGAGATCAACAAGGGCTGCGACTATGACTGCGACCATTGTTACCTGGGCCTGAAGAAGTTCGAGGGCCTGCCGTGGAAGCAGAAGCAGCAGCTGCTGGAGACGATGCGCGACGCCGGTGTGCTGTGGCTGCAGATCACCGGCGGCGAACCGCTGATCGACCGCGACTTCCCCACCGCGTACGGGTTCGCCCACAGCCTCGGCATGGTGATCGCGATCTCCTCGAACGGCTCGCAGCTGTCCAAGCCGCACATCCTGGACACGCTCACCGTCCGTCGCCCGTACCGGATCACTCTGAGCGTCTACGGCGCCACCGCCGCCTCGTACGAGGGCATGACCCGCAGCCGCGGCGCCTTCCACCGCTTCACCCGCGGCCTGGCCGCCGCCCGCGAGGCCGACCTGCCCGTACGACTCAACATCATCGTCTCCAAGCACAACGCGCACGAGCTGGACGCCATGAAGGCCCTGGCCTACGGCTTCGGCTTCCCGCACCAGGTCTACACGAACATGTCGCCGACCATCGACGGCAGCGGCGAGCCGCTGCCCACCCAGGCCGCCGACTTCCTACGCAAGCGCCGACCCTTTACCGGCTGCAACGCCGGCCACACCTTCTTCCACGCCGACCCCTGGGGCAAGGCGTCGATCTGCAAGGTCGGCCGCGACCCAAGTGTGGACCTGATCAGCAAAGGCGTCGAGGGCCTCAAGCGGCTCGGCGGCATCGCCGACCAGCTCATGCTCCGCACCGGCGGCTGCGCCGGGTGCCAGCTGTCCGGCACCTGCTGGACCTGCCGGCCGCTGGCCAAGCTCTACCAGGAGGCGAAGGCACCCCTGGAGTCCTACTGCCAGCACGGAGGGAGGTAACCCATGCCAGCAGCACCAGGCACGACGACGCGCGAGCCCGTGCCCGTCACCATCACCACCAGGCCGCTCGCCCAGGACGAGGTCGAGATCATCGACGACCTGGACGAGATCGTGGAGAGCGTCATGTGCTCCTGCAGTGCAGGCGACGACCAGCCGTACTGACCTGGCTTCCCGAGCGACCGCCCCGGCCCGAGTAGGATCGGGGCGGTCCGCCGTCCGGCCCGAGGTGTCCGTATGTCCATGCCCCGCATCCACTGGGACGCTCTGCCGCTCGCCGCCCGCGCCGCCGTGCAGGAGCACACCGGTCCCGTGCTCGAGGCCCGCACCGCCGGCGGCGGCGTGAACTCCGGCATCGCCACCCTGCTGCGCACCGCCGCCGGGGAGGTGTTCGTCAAGGGCATGCCCGCAGGCCACCCGCAGATTCGCACTCAGCACCGCGAAGCCGCGATCAACCCCCACCTGCCTGGCTCCTGCCCACGGCTGCTCTGGCACACCGAGGCCGCGGACTGGGACCTGCTCGGCTACGAACGCCTCAAGGGTCGGCACGCCGGCTACACCCCGGGATCACCAGACCTGCCCCTCATCACCGAGGCCGTCACCGAGCTGCAGCGCACTCCCTGCCCCGACGGCGTGCCGGTCAAGCGGGCAGAGCAGCGCTGGGCCGCCTACGCCGATCCCGATGCGGCCGAGCTGTTCGCCGGCGATGCGCTGCTGCACACCGACCTCGCCCCCCACAACGTGATCGTCGACGAGCGCGCCCACCTGATCGACTGGGCCTGGCCCACCCGCGGCGCGTCCTGGATCGACCCAGCGGTGCTCATCCTCAGACTGATGGAGGCCGGCCACACCGCTGCCGCCGCCGACGCCTTCGCCTGCCGCTTCCCCTCCTGGACGACCGCACCCCGCACGGCAGTAGCCGCCTTCTCCACGGCGAACGCCCGCATGTGGGACGAGATCGCCCGCCATGATCCACAGGAGTGGAAGAAGACCATGGCCCGCCTCGCCCACGACTGGCAGACCTACTGGCAGCACACCCAGAACTGAGGCAGCAGCCCACAGACCCGGCAACCACGGCGGCTCCGAGGCGAGCTTCCGTCCACCCGACGAACACCAGCACACGCCAATCCGGTGGATGCTCCACATCCCGCTCAGCCTCGCCTACCTGCCAGTGAGGCACCTCGGTCCATGTCGGCGCACAGTTGACCTTCTCAATCGGCTTCGGAGACGTGCGATCGGTAGAGGCTGCCGACGCATGTCTGTACTTGGAGCGATGGTATAAGCTCGCTCTGAGGCCGTGGCGACGGCCGCGGTTGTGTCTTGGCCCGTGCCCGAGACGCTGCGAACAGCCGGAAGTTCAGTCATCGCGATCACTGCGGTCAGCTGTGTTCTCTTCACGCCTGTCCAACGCACGGGTGACGACGGGAATCGAGAGGACAGCATGAGGCGCCAGTGTGCCCACGGCACGAAAATGCCCGTTCACCTCAGGCGAGCCACGTATGCAAACGCCGTCGCAGCCGTCGATCTTCTGCAAGAAGTGCTGCGCTACTGTGCGACTGATCGAGCTGATCACGGTTGGGCCAGGATGTGCATGTACCGAGCGAGTGACGCAATGGACACGCTTGGACGGCTCGCGGGAGTGATCGCTGCCCAACTGGCACAGAACGGCATGACCCGCACTGACATCCATCGAATGCTCCACGTCGAGAAGGAATGTCGCCGGACTGACCAACCGCCGCGCATTGAGGGGCTGTCGTTCTCGAAGCAAGACTTGTTCTACATGCCATCCCCGCTGTACGAGCAGGTTCAGAAATCGGTGGCACTGGTGGTGCTCAGGCTCCATCAAGTGGTGAAGGAAAGCGTAGAGGAACACAATAAGGAGTGGTTCCGCCATAGCTTGTATCACCTGGTGCTGGCGATGGATGAATTGGGCCTGCTCAACCGAGCGATTGCTGCGTTCAACGCTCGCGTCTTGAGCGAGGAAACCTTGGCGCGCTTTCAGCATCTCTTCCAACAGCGGTCCAGGATCAGCATGCCGGATGCCGAAGACAGCGCTTATCTGGCTGGGCTCTTGGGGCGCCATATCGATGGTGAGCCGGTAGTGTGGAACATTATCGGCCGAACTCAGGGCGAGCGGCGGCGGGTTGTGCCCAAGCCCAACTCTCATGACGGGCGTGTTCTGCAAACATTGGCCGCTCTGGATTCGGCACTCCAGACCTTGCAGTGGAACGATGCTAGCGGCATCCCTTTGGACCGCACGCGAAGCACAGTCATCGCGTATCTAAATGCACTGACGGCAGCCGAGAGCGATGAGGATGACTATCCGCCGCTCTATTGGTTGGACCTACATGCACAAGCAGAAGCGGCCGTGGCTGCCAGCGCACTCTTCAGCAGCAAAGGCTTCCATGGTGTGCGGTTGACTGGGTCCAGGACGGTAGCGGGCCGGATCAGCACAAATGAGAACTAACGTGGCTCAGCTATTGGCTGCGGGGACGAGCTGGGCGCTTGTGGGCGGTTGGGTGTCCGGTGCACTTGTCCTGTCGCTCCTCGTTATCGGTCTGACAGCAATCTGCAGGGCCGAGCGGAAGGATATTCCCGCAACCCTGCAAGCCCTCGCCAACTGGCTGCCGTGGAGTGCCAAGAACAAAAGGCGCCGCTGAGCGCATGTATCTGCGGGCCGGGAACCGACCCAAAAGCGGTTCCCGGCCTGCCCGCCAAGCACCACGCCTCCCTATGACGCGGTGCTCCAGGCAGCCACCGAGGTACACACCACCGGACTGATGGAGCCCAACTCAGAGGCTCACATGGCAGGCAGCGAGATCCTGGTCGGATTGGTCGACGAGCTGATCGCGGTGTGGGACGGGCAGCCGGCCCGCGACTACGGCGGCACCGCCGACGTCGTCGCGTACGTCGAACGCCATGGAGTCCCGGTTCGGGTGATCTGACCCGACGGCGCGAGCCGAGACTGATGGACGCGACACCTCCCGCGAGCGAAGGCGCCACCAAGGCGACAGGGACGATAGGATGTGCAGCCGACGCCACCTCAGGGAGGTTGACGAACAGAGCTGAGGTGCCCCCTGCACCCTCTGCCTAGCAGCCGCGTCAGCCGTTCCACGGAACCGCAACCCCCGGGAACGGCCAGGGCCATACGGGCCGCTAGATGGCATGTCGGAGCAGGTGCACCTAGCAGGGAGGGGTGCTAGGTCTAGCGCCCCCGCTAGCATCTGATGTGCTGAATGGGAGTCTCCCGGGACGTGGTCGCCAAGTGGCGTCGCAGGCTCCTGGAGCATCGTCGGGAGAGGCTGGTCGACCCGGTCGCCGGCGGTTCCCGCCTGGCGCGGGTCGTGAGGCGCGCGCATTGAGCGAGACATCCGACCGAATGTTGTAAAAATCTGACCGCCACCTGTCGAAAAGTGGCTCGAAATCCGGTCTTTTCTTGTAAGGAACTCTCCCAAGGGAAGGCTGGTGTGTTCATGGTCGAGGTCGCCAGCGCCGCTGGGCGTGGTGCGGATGGCTTGGGGTTTGGTCCTGCGGGTCGGGCAGCGGGTACCCAGCGTCCCAGAGGCGCTGGGGCATCCGCCGGGGGTGTTGGCGGCAAGGCCGCAGGCCACGGCGGGGGTGGCGGGAGGCGACAGCGTCTCCGACTGACTGGTTCCAGTCAGTCTCATCAAATAGTTCAGCGCGCGGGGCGCGGCCGGGGTCTGCCCGGGGAGCCGGGTGGCGATCTGTGGTCCCGGCTGACCGAGCGGGATCGCCGCATCCTTGATCTGCTGGCCGAGCACCACGTGCTCACCACTGACCATCTCACCTATCTGCTCTTCCCTTCACGCTCGCGCGCCCAGCATCGCCTGCTGGAGCTGACGCGGATGGGCGTGCTGTTCCGCGCGCAGCCCTACCGCGCGGCGGGCGGGTCGAAGCCGTTTCACTACCTGCTGGGCTATCGCGGGGCGGAGTTGCTGGCCGCGCAGGCGTGGGCCGATCCGCCGCGGCCGTCGGTACACGCCAACTGGATCCGGCGGACGCTGGAATCGCCCAGGCTCGGCCATCTGCTCGGCGTCAACGACTTCTTCGCCGCACTGGCCGCGCTGGGCCGGCGGGCGGGCCTGGCCGAGGGTGAGGGGTTGCTCGCGTGGCACAGCGAGGACTGGGTTCGTGACCATGATCCCGCGTCGATCCTCCCGGACGGCTACGGCCTGTGGGTCGAGGGCGGCCGGGCGTTGGGCTTCTATCTGGAGCACGACACCGGTACCGAGTCGCTGTCCCAGGTCGCCGAGAAGATGGATCGCTACCAGCGGCGCAGGAAGTACCAGCCGGCCACAGCCCGGCTACTGCGCGGGATGGTGCTGTTTTCAGTGGCCAGCCGTCGTCGCGAGGACGGGCTGCGGAACGCGTTGTGGACACGCTGCGGCCCCATCCCCGTGGCCACCACCAACCGGGCGCTCAGCGGCCCGCTGGGGCCGGCAGCAGAGGTCTGGTCACTGCTAACGGCCGAACCACGACAGGCCCGCCGCGTCCGCCTGGGCGACCTGCCCCGGCTCATCGGCGGCACGCAGCCCGATGGCGCCCCCACCATCCTGACCACCGTGCCCGAGTTCGACGACCCCGACCCGGACTGGCTCGCTGACGACGAAGCACACGACGACAAGGACGACATGGAGGCGGACGCCGGCGCCCTTGCCGAGACCGACGTCGAGGTGGAGACGATCGAGATCGACGCTGAGTCCGACGATCCTGAGCCCGCCCCCTCACCGCCCAGGCCATCGTCCCGGCCGCCCGCTCGGCGGCATCGGCCACGATGGTGGCCACGGCCGTGGTGACCGGACCCGCCGAGATGACCCGCGAGACCGCGTGCGAGAGGCCGCCGAGATATTCCGTCTCGGTCCGAGTCTCGCTTTCTCGCCTCTCGACGAACCCTCTCGAATGGCCGCCCTTTCGACACCCCTCACTTTCGTCAGGGAAGGAGCCGCCGTGCGCCAACGCCGTGATGAACCGGACCCCGATCAGCCCGCCGTCACCGGGCCGCATCGCCGTGGAGGCTGGAAGGCCGAGCGTATCGAAACCCAAGCCATGACACCGGATGAGCACACCCGCGCCGTCACCGCCTTAGCTGCCCTTATCGCCCGCTGGCACCAGCACCGCCATGACCCGCCGTACGAGCAGGATGACGCCGCCTGATTGCCAAGACCCCTTCTCCCGGCAGCCGATACGCGCGACAATGGAAGTGTTCTCGCTCGCTGCTCTTCACCTGCGGCGTTAGGCGATTCTTAGGCGTTTCGTAAGTGGCAGCCCCGCCTGACAGCGGCGCAGCGCGCAGCCCCAAACGCCGGCTCTAACAGCACACACGGTTTTTCTCCTCCTGGGAGGCTCATGTCATCTGCCACCCGCGCCCGCCGTTCTCACCATGCCGCCGCCCGCCCGATGTCCAAGGACGTGCGGGTGGGGATCTACGTCCGCCGCTCCACCGACGATGAGCACCAGCCCTACTCCATCGAAGCCCAATATGCCCGCCTGGCCAGCTACATCGACTCCCAGCCCGGCTGGCGGCTGGTCAAGCGCTTCCACGACGACGCCTCCGGCGCCACCACCAACCGCCCCGGGCTGTCCCAGGCGATGGCCGCCGCGCGGGCCGGATTGATCGACGTGCTGCTGGTCTACCGTGTGGACCGCTTCTCCCGGCACCTGCGCGACATGGTCACCCTGCTCGATGAACTCGACCAGGCCGGGGTGGTCTTCCGCTCCGCCACCGAGCCGTTCGACACCTCCACCCCCATGGGCCGGATGCTGGTGCAGATGCTGGGCATGTTCGCCCAGTTCGAGCGCGACACCATCATCGACCGCGTCATCGCCGGGATGGAACGCAAGGCCACCACCGGCAAGTGGATGGGCGGACCTCGGCCCATCGGCTATCTCATCGATCCCGGCACGCACCACCTCGTGCCCCACCAGGTCGAGGTTCCCATCGTCCGGTCGATCTTCGGCATGTACGTGTACGACCGGCTCGGCAGCAAGACCATCGCCCAGCGGCTCAACGAGCGAGGCCACACCACCAGCACCGGCGGCCGATGGTCCGGCTATCAGGTGCTGCGCACGCTGACCAACCGCGTCTATCTCGGCGAGATCACCTTCAGGGCGATCACCACTACCGGCTGCCACCCGGCCCTGATCGACGCTGAGCCGTTCGAGCAGGCACAACAGCTCCTCGCCACCCGCAGCGACGCCCACCGGCACCGGGCGGCCAATGGCTCGGACTACCAGCTCACCGGGCTCATGCGCTGCCCGAACTGCCAGCAGACCCTCATCGGTACCCGGGCCCACGGCAAGACCAAGGTCTATCGCTACTACACCTGCTACAGCCGCAGCCGCTACGACACCAGCAGGTGCAACGCCCCTCGCATCAACGCCGATGCGCTGGAGGCCGCCGTCTTCGACGCCCTCAGCGGCTTCTACCGCGACCAGCGGCAGCTCATCGCCGAGGCGATCGACCGCGCCCAGGCCCAGCACCTGGCAGGACGCCGGGAACAGCGAGCCGAGCTCACCACCGTTGAGGCCGAGCTCGCCCGACTCGACCGGGCCATCGACCGCTACCTCACCGCCTTCGAAAACGGCACCCTGGAAGAAGAACTCCTCGCCGAGCGGCTCACCGGCCTGCGGGACAAGGGCAAGCGACTGCGCACCCGCCGCGACGAACTCACCGAGCAGATTGCAGACCTCCCCGCCCAGCCGGAGCCGGCAGCCCTCAACGAGGTGGCCGATCACATCGCAGACGTCATCACCAGCGGCACAGACAGACAGCGCAAGTCCCTCATCGAGGCCCTGATCGCCAAGATCAAGATCACCGGGCCGGGCCGCTTCGTCCCCGTCTTGCGCATCCCCCGCATCCCACAGCCACGTCCCGCCGACGCTCCCACCAGCAACACAAATCCCCAGGTCAAAGACACCAAGGAAGGTGTTCGCGCAATGACACACCTGGTAGGCCGCGTGGGACTCGAACCCACAACCAACGGATTAAAAGTCCGGTGCTCTGCCAATTGAGCTAGCGGCCCGCCCGGCCAGCATAGCCCGGACCTCGGCGTGCCCCCGAGCGGATATCGGCCGGGGGGTGGGGCGCGGCCCCGCGCCTGGGTGGGAGGGGCCGCGGGTGGGGGGCGGTCAGAGGTCCGGGTCGGTCCAGGGGCCGCGGATCATGGCGACGTGCTCATCGGAGAGCGCTCCGGTGTAGGTGCGGACCTCGTCGATCGCGGCGGTCATGGGGGCGGTCCAGCCGGTGGCCGTGCGGGCGCGGCCGAGTTGGAGGCCGGTGGTGGCGGGCCAGGTGGCGGTGTCGGGGAGGGGGAGGTCGGCGGCAAGCATGCCGTCGGTGTAGAGGCGGATGCGGTCGGCGGGGTCGTCGTGGACGACGGCGACGTGCTGGCCCCACGGGTTCGCGTACGCCTCCGCCACGGTGTGTGTCGCCGCGGGGGTGTCGGCGTCGGCGAGGACGAGTTCCCACGCCCCGGTGTCCGCCTCGTAGCGGACCTCGACGGCGTTGGTGTGGTCGCCGGGGAGGGAGAACAGGGACATGTCCCGGGTGGGCAGGTCGTTGCCGAAGCGGACGTACGCGGCGAGCGAGTAGCCGGCGGTGGTGTCCACGGGCGGGGTGGCCGTGGCGGCGTAGCCGCCGTTGCCGGTGAGTTCGAGGTGGCCGGCGCCGGAGATCGGGTCGACGTCCGTGACCGCCGCGCCGTCGGACAGGGTGAGCGGCTGGCCGCCGGTGTATTCGGGGCTGGTGCCGCCGGGGGCTTCGTCGAGCATCCAGTAGCCGGTGCGCTGCGCCTTGCGGGTCGCCAGCGTCGCGGCCTCGTCCGCGACCACGACGCGGTCCCAGACGCGGACGTCCGCCAGCCGGCCGTGCCAGTTGCCCGCGTGGCCTGCGGCGGTACGCACCCGGCCCAGTTGCAGGTCGCCGGGCGCGGGGGCAGCGGTGGCGCCTTCCGCCGTTGCCGCGAGGCGGCCGTCGACGTAGAGGCGGGCGGTCTGGGCGGGGGCGTCGTACACCGCCGTGAGGTGGGCCCACTTGCCGGTCGCGACCGCGCCGCCCGTCGCCCGGACCGGGTCGGCGGTTCCGTCCGCGACCGCCAGGGACCAGCGGCCGTCGTATACGCCGAGCGCGAAGGACGCGGGTATCGCGCCGCCGTCCTGGCTGAGCACCGCCATGTCGTCCCCGGCGGCGGGCTCCGGCCGCGCCCACGCGGCGACCGCGAAGGACTCGGCGGTGTCCGCGATCGCGGTCTGCGGGGTCAGGTGCGCGTCCGCCGTGCCGTCGAGTGCGGCGGCCGTGCCGTACGCGGTGCCCTCCGGGCCTGCGGCGCCGAAGGTGACGCCCGTGCCCGCCGTGGCCGGTGCGGTGCCGGCGGCGGGGGCCGCCTCGGCCGCGCCCGCGGCGTCGCCGAGCGTCCAACTCGCCACCGGGGTACGGCCCGAGCTGACGCGGATGGTGTACTGCACGGGCGCTGACATGTTGCCCGCCCTGCTCACGGACTGGGCCTCCACGATGGACACACCCGACCGCTCGGGCGTCCACGTGACGGTCACGGGCTCACCGGGGGCGGGGGCGTCGACCAGGCGGGGCGACGAACCGTAGACGGACCAGCGGTACTTGACCGCCTCCTCCCCCGGTGCGTCGAAGGTGAACCGGCCGGGGCGGCCGACGCCGTCGGTCCAGCCCTCGGGGTCCTCCGGGTAGTCGGGCGAGGAGATCACGGGCAGCGCGGGCGAGGTGGTGTCGTAGACGAACTCGCAGGGACCCGCGCCCCCTTCGGAACTCCACGGCCCCCACGCCTTGCCGTCCCAGCCCCGCACCCGCCACTGCACGGGCGTGTCCTCGGGGATGTCCTGCTGCTTCAGGTGCCAGGAGAACTCGGATCCGCTGCGCTTCGACGTCGTGGTCACCTCGCGCGTCTGCGGTTCCCCGGACGGGTCCTGCCAGCTCAGCTCGAACTGGGCCGCCACCGGGTCGCCGTCCGGGTCGTGCAGGACCGCGCGGAGATCCGGCGCCGTGCGGACGTACGGGCGCTCGTCCCCCGCCGTGCAGGGGAGGGACCACGTGGTGAGGTCGGCCGTGGCCGGCCGGTCGGGTGCGGCGTTCGCGGCTGCCGCCGCCGTGAGGGGTGTGGCCGCCAGCGCTGCGGACAGCGCCACGGCGACCAAGGCGGAGCGGAAGAGAGCATGACGGGCCAAAGTTTCCCTCCTGGGTGAGAACCGACGGGATTTCTCCTGGCGGAGGGTGTGGGGCCCCTCAAGGCATTGCGCTCGCGCAGCCTAACAACCCGCTGTGACAACGCGCCTACCCTTTGTTCTCGGCAGGCGTGCGCGCACGCGTGCGGGCCCCCTCCCTGAGGGAGGGGGCCCGGCGTGCGCGTGGGTGTCAGCCCTTGCGGTTGTTGCGGTCCTGGCGCTTCCAGCGCGGCTTGTCCGTGCGGCGGTCGTCCGAGGTGCGGCGGTCGTGGCCGTACGACGGGCGGGCGTCGCGGCGGTCGCGGCCGGCGGGGCGGTCGCCGCCGAGGCGGGAGCGGTCGGACTCGCGGCGCTCGTAGGGGCGGCGGTTGTCGCGGTCGTAGGGGCGGGCGGCGGTGCCGCGGTCGTCCCGGCGGGGGTAGGAGCTGCCGCGGTCGTACGGGCGGGAGCCGCGGTCGTCGCGGCGGGTGTCGCGGCGGTCGTACGAGCGGGGCTCACGGGTGCCGTACGGGCGGTCGTCGCGGCGGTCGTACGACGGGCGGTCGTCCCTGCGGTCGTAGGAGCGGTCGTCGCGGCGGTCGTTCCGGTAGTCCCGGGTCTCCCGGCCGTCCCGGCCGTCCCTGTTGTCGCGGCGCGGGTACTCGCGGTCGTTGCGGCGCGAGTCACCGGACCTGTCGAACGACCGGAAGCGCTGCTCCCTGCGGTCGTGCCGCATCCCGGTACGGTCCGTCCGGTCCGTCCGGTCCGTCCGGTCGTACGCGCGGTCGCCGCGGGCCTCGTACGGGCGGTCCTCGGACCGCGCG
>NZ_JACBXC010000150.1 GCF_013870535.1 Streptomyces phytophilus
GTCCGCCTCCATCTCCGCCTCCGACGCCGCGAACCCGGCCTCGATGTCCGCCGCGAACTCCGGGTCCTGCGACCCGCTCCCGGACATGGCCGCCCCCGGCCTGTCCGTCGTCACCGGGTGTACGGCGTGGGCGCCGGGGGCCGCGCCGCCCGCAAGGGCGGCCGTGGCGACCAGCGCCCCGCTCAGCACGCGGAGCCGACGGCGTGACAAACGCTTCATGGTGGGTGTCCCTCTGCTCGGTGACGGGGCATCAGCTGCCGACGCCCACCATGGCTATCACTGATACGTGATAAACCGACTAAAACGACTTCCTCCGCTGCGGCAGATTCGCCCCGTCGGCCTACCGGCCCGCCCCCGGCCCCACCGCCGCCTCCGGCCGTCCCGGTCCCGGTTCGTCCTCCCACTCCGCCGCGAAGTGGCACGCCGACGGGTGCGCCACCGCCCCCTTCGCCTCCCGGAACCACGGCGGCACGTCCAGCGCCGGGTCCTTCTCCGCGCACACCGGCTGCGCCTTCCAGCACCGCGTCCGGAACCGGCACCCCGACGGCGGGTTCGCCGGTGACGGCACGTCGCCGCTGAGCAGGATCCGCTCCCGGGTCTCCCGCGCCTCCGGGTCCGGCACCGGCACCGCCGACAGCAGCGCCTGCGTGTACGGGTGCGTGGCGTGCTCGTAGATCGCCTCGTCGGTGCCGGACTCCACGATCCGGCCCAGGTACATCACGCCGACGCGGTCCGAGATGTGCCGGACCACGGACAGGTCGTGCGCGATGAAGATGTACGACAGGTGGAACTCGTTCTGCAGCCGCTCCAGCAGGTTCACCACCTGCGCCTGCACCGAGACGTCGAGCGCCGAGACCGGTTCGTCCGCGACAATGATCTCCGGCCGCAGCGCGAGCCCGCGCGCGATCCCGATGCGCTGCCGCTGGCCGCCGGAGAACTGGTGCGGGTAGCGGTTGATGTGCTCGGGGTTGAGCCCGACGACGTCGAGCAGCTCCTGGACCCGCCCCCGCCGGCTGCCCTTCGGCGCCACCTCGGGGTGGACGTCGTACGGCTCGCCGACGATGTCGCCGACGGTCATCCGCGGGTTGAGCGAGGTGTACGGGTCCTGGAAGACCATCTGGATGTTGCGCCGTACGGCCCGCAGCGCGCGCCCGGACAGCCGGCTGATGTCCTCGCCCTTGAACCGGATCCGGCCGGCCGTGGGCCGTTCCAGGTTGACCAGCATCTTGGCGATGGTCGACTTGCCGCAGCCCGACTCGCCGACGATGCCGAGGGTTTCGCCGCGCCGCAGGTCGAAGGAGACGCCGTCGACAGCCTGGACGGCGCCGATCTGCCTGCGGAAGACGATCCCCTGGGTGAGCGGGAAGTGCTTGACGAGGTCGCGTACTTCGAGGATCGCCTCCCCGCCCGGCGCGCCCGGCGGGGCCTCGGTCACCTCAGGGCTGGTCATGAGACTGGTCCTTGCTCAAGGCCGGTCATGCAACTGGTCCTTCCAGAAGTGGCACGCACTCCCCCGCCCCGCCAGCGGGCGGCCCGCGTCGTCCGTGACCTCGTACAGCGGTGGGCGGTCGGTCCGGCAGACGTCCTGGGCGCGCGGGCAGCGGGGGTTGAAGGGGCAGCCCGGGGGGATGGCCAGCAGGCTGGGCGGGGTGCCGCGGATGGCGCTCAGCTCCTGGCCCTTCTGGTCCAGCCGCGGGATGGAGTCCAGCAGGCCGCGGGTGTACGGGTGCGCCGGCGCCTTGTACAGGTCGTGTACGGGCGCCGTCTCCATGATCCGGCCCGCGTACATCACCGCGATCTTGTCGGCGACGTCCGCGACCACGCCCAGGTCGTGGGTGATGAGGATGAGCCCCATCCCCGTCTCCTCGCGCAGCTCCGCCAGCAGGTCCATCACCTGCGCCTGCACGGTCACGTCGAGCGCCGTCGTCGGCTCGTCCGCGATGATCAGCTCGGGCCCGAGCGCCAGCGCCATCGCGATCATGATGCGCTGCCGCATGCCGCCGGAGAACTGGTGCGGGTAGTCGTTGACGCGCTCCCGGGCGGCCGGGATCCGTACCCGCTCCATCAGCTCGATCGACCTGGCCTTCGCCTCCGCGCGGCTCGCGCCGCGGTGCACGCGGAACATCTCGCCGAGCTGGAAGCCCACGGTGAGCACGGGGTTGAGCGACGACAGCGCGTCCTGGAAGATCATCGCCATCCGCTCGCCGCGCACCTTGCGCCGCGCCTCGCGGCCCAGCTTCAGCAGGTCCTCGCCCTGGAAGACCACCTCCCCGCCGGTGACGAACCCGGGCGGCGAGTCGAGGATGCCCATCACCGCCTGCGCGGTGACGGACTTGCCCGAGCCGGACTCGCCGAGCACCGCCAGCGTCTCGCCCGCGGCCACGTCGTACGAGACGCCGTTGACGGCCTTCGCCACCCCTTCCCGGGTGCGGAACTCCACCTGCAGGTCGCGGACGTCGAGCAGCGCGGTCACGGGCACCTCACCTGAGCTTCGGGTCGAGCGCGTCGCGCACCGCGTCGCCGAGCATGATGAACGCCAGCACGGTCAGGCTCAGCGCCCCGGCCGGCCACAGCAGGGCGTGCGGCGCGTTGCGGATCTGCTGCGACGCGGTGGAGATCTCGCTGCCCCAGGAGATGGTCGGCGGCTTGAGGCCGACGCCGAGGAACGACAGCGTCGCCTCCAGCGCCACGTACGTACCGAGGGCGATGGTGGCGACGACGATGATCGGCGCGATGGCGTTGGGCAGCACGTGCCGCAGCATGATGCGGCCGGTGGAGGCGCCGAGGGTGCGGGCGGCCTGGACGTAGTCGTTCTGCTTGGCCGTGATCACCGAGCCGCGCGCGATGCGCGCCACCTGCGGCCAGCCCAGCAGCACGATCAGCCCGATCACCGGCCAGACGGACCCGCTCTTGATGACGGAGAGGAAGACCAGGCCGCCCAGCAGGATCGGGATGCCGAAGAACACCTCGGTGATCCGGGACAGGACCGCGTCGCCCCAGCCGCCGAAGTAGCCGGCGAGGCCGCCGAGTACGGTGCCGAGGACGGCGGCGCCGAGGGTGGCCAGGGTGCAGACGGTCAGCGACGCGCGGGCGCCGTAGACGGTGCGGTTGTAGACGTCGCAGCCCTGGCTGTCGAAGCCGAAGGGGTGGCCGGACTCGGCGCCGAGGTTGCGGTTGGCGATGTCGCAGTTGTACGGGCTGCCGGTGGCGACCACGCTGGGCCACAGGGAGATGAAGATCAGGAAGAGGATCAGCAGCCCGGCGATGACGAAGACGGGGTTGCGGCGCAGGTCCTGCCAGGCGTCGGACCACAGGCTGCGGGCCGGCTGGTCGGTCCCCGCCAGGCCGCCGGCCTCGGCCTGGAGGACGTCGCTGCCGGGGAGCGCCTCCGCCTCCTGGGTGCCGATGTCCGCCCGCTGCTTCTCCTCGTAGCGCTCAGGCATAGCGGATCCGGGGGTCGAGCACCGCGTAGAGCATGTCCACCACCAGGTTCGCCAGCAGGTAGACGATGACGAGGACGGTCACGAATCCGACGACCGTGGGCGCGTTCTGCCGCAGGACGCCCTGCCAGAGCTGGTAGCCGACGCCCTGGATGTTGAAGATCCGCTCGGTGACGATGGCGCCGCCCATGAGGTTGCCGATGTCGATGCCGAGGAAGGTCACGACGGGGATGAGGGAGTTGCGCAGCAGGTGGCGGACCGTGATGCGGCGGCGCGGCAGGCCCTTGGCGACGGCGGTGCGGACGTAGTCGGCGCGGGCGTTCTCGGCCACGGAGGTACGGGTCAGCCTGGTGGTGTACGCCAGCGACACCAGCGCCAGCACCACGGCCGGCAGGATCAGTTCGTCCCACGGCGCGCCCGAGGACACCGCGGGCGTGACCCAGCCCCACTTGACGCCGAGCAGGTACTGCAGCACGTAGCCGGTGACGAACGTGGGGATGGAGATGACGACGAGCGTAGCGAAGAGCACCCCGGTGTCCACCGCCCGGCCGCGCTTGAGCCCGGAGACCACGCCGAGGGTGACGCCGATGATCATCTCGAAGAGCACGGCGAGCAGGGCGAGCCGGACGGTGATCGGCCAGGCGCTGCGCATCAGGTCCAGCACCGGCTGGCCGTTGAACGCCCGGCCGAAGTCGCCGGTGAAGATATTGCCCATGTAGAGCACGTATTGCTGCCACAGGGGCTTGTCGAGGTTGAGGTCCCTGCGGATCTGCGCCGCGGTCGCGGGGTCGGGCGCCCGGTCACCGAACATGGCGGTGACCGGGTCGCCGAGCGCGTAGACCATGAAGAAGATGAGGAACGTGGTGCCGATGAACACGGGGATCATCTGCAGCAGCCGCCGGATCACGTAGCGGCCCATGGGCGCCCCTCCTCTCCTCGCGTGTCCGCCCCTCCCGCGCCGGCCGCGGCGGACCGCCGCGTGCGCACTACTTGACCTTGATGTCCGGGTAGTACGGGACGCTGAAGGGGTCGAGGAAGACGTCGCTGACGCGGTCGGAGTGGCCGGCGATGCCGTTCTGGTACCAGAGCGGGATCGACGGCACGTCCTTGGCGAGCAGCCGCTCCGCCTCCTTGTACTTCTCGACGGCCGCGGCGGTGTCCTCGGCGGCGTTGGCCTGGTCGATGAGGTCGTCGAACTTCTTGTTGCTGTACTCGCCGTCGTTCGAGGAGGCACCGGTGTAGTACGTGGGCGCCAGGAAGTTCTCGATCAGCGGGTAGTCCATCTGCCAGCCGGAGCGGAACGGGCCCTTGAAGCTGCGGTCCACGACCTGGGTGCGGAAGTCGGCGAAGGTGCCGATGGGGTTGACGACGCAGGCGTTCTCCTTGCCGAGCGCCTTGTTGATGCTGTTGCAGACCGCGTCCATCCACTCCCGGTGGGAGCCGGTGTCGACGTTCGAGGAGATCGTCAGCTTGCCGCCGGGGAGGCCGCCGGCGCCGTCGATGAGCTTCTTGGCCCGCTTCGGGTCGTACGTGCACAGGTCGCCGCAGATCGTGTCGTCGAAGCCGCCCTTCTCGCCGATGACCGGGGAGGTCCAGTCCTTGGCGGGGACGCGGGTGTCGTTGTAGATCTGCTTGGTGATCTGCTCGCGGTCGATCGCCATGGAGATCCCGCGCCGCAGGTCGGCCTTGTCTTTGCCGGACCAGGCGTCGTCGTAGAGCGGGTAGGCGAGGGTCTGGATGATGCCGGCCTTCTGGTTGATGAAGCGGTCGCCGAGGTCGCTCTCGGCGTTCGCCAGTTGGCCGGCGGGCAGTTCGTCGGAGACGTCGAGGTTGCCGGCCTGGAGGTCGGTGTAGGCGGTGTTCTGGTCCGTGTAGACCTTCAGCTCGATGCCGTCGTTCTTGGCCTTGTCGTCGCCTTTGTACTTGTCGTCCTTGACGAGCTTCATCGACGTGCCCTTGGCGTACGAGTCGATCTTGTACGGGCCGTTGCCGATGGGCTTGTCGAGCCACGCGGCGTGGTCGTCGAAGAACGCCTGCGGCAGCGGCGCGAAGGCCGGGTAGCCGAGGGTGTCGGGCCAGATGGCGAACTTCTGCGACAGCCTGACGGTGAACGTCCGGTTGTCGACGACCTTCAGCCCGGAGAGCTTCTGCGCGCTCGGCTCGCTGCCCTCGGCGGTCGGGTGGACCTTGTCGTAGCCCTCGATGTACTTGAAGAAGCTGCTGTTGACCTGCCGGTTCTTGATGTTCGCGGCGTAGTTCCAGGCGTCCACGAAGGACTTGGCGTTCACCGGCTCGCCGTTGCTGAACCGGAAGCCCTTCTTGACCTTGACGGTCCAGTTCTTCTGGTCGTCGCTCTTGATGGACTCGGCGAGCATGTTCTTCGGCTCGGCGGTCTTCGGGTCGTAGATGACGAGCCCGCGGGTGATCAGCTTGAGGACCTTGCCGCCCTGGACCTCGTTGGTGTTCGCCGGCTCCAGCGGGTTCTGCGGATCGCCCCACTGCGCACTGACGGTGCCGCCGCCTGACGACCCGCCGCCGCCGTCACCGCTGTCACTGCCGCAGCCGGTCGCAGCGAGCGCGGCGCAGACGACGCAGGCCGTCCACGAGGCGCGGGTCGCTCGGCGCATGGTGCCTCCCAGGGGTCCCAAGTGTCACTTAAGTGACATAAGACCCCATGGGGGACGTTCGCGCTTCCGGTGGCACGCCATCGGGGGAGCACAACCCCCCGGATGGCGCGGGCGCCGCGCGCCGGTCCGGGGGACGGCGGTTTCGAGGTGTACGGCTGCGCGGGCCGGGCGTGCTGCGCGGGACGGGCGTGCCGCGTTCGGAGCCGGTCGCGTACGGGCTAGGCGTGCTTGGCCCGCGAGGCGGCCCGGGCGCGCTCGCGCCCGTCCAGCACCACCTTGCGGATCCGCACCGTGTCCGGCGTGACCTCCACGCACTCGCCGTCCCGGCAGAACTCCAGCGACTGCTCCAGCGACAGCTTCCGCGGCGGGACGATCGACTCGGCGATGTCCGCCGTGGACGACCGGACGTTGCTGAGCTTCTTCTCCTTGGTGATGTTCACGTCCATGTCGTCGGAGCGGGAGTTCTCCCCGACGATCATGCCCTCGTACACCTCCGTGCCCGGCTCCACGAAGAGCGTCCCGCGCTCCTGCAGGTTCGTCATCGCGAACGCCGTCACCGCGCCCGTCCGGTCCGCGACCAGCGAGCCGCTGCTGCGCGTCCGCAGCTCGCCGAACCACGGCTCGTGCCCCTCGAAGATCGAGTGCGCGATGCCGGTGCCGCGGGTCTGCGTCAGGAACTCCGTACGGAAGCCGATGAGCCCGCGCGAGGGCACGACGAACTCCATGCGGACCCAGCCGGACCCGTGGTTCGTCATCGTCTCCATCCGGCCCTTGCGGGCGGCGAGGAGCTGCGTGATCGCGCCGAGGTGCTCCTCGGGCGCGTCGATCGTCATCCGCTCGACGGGCTCGTGGAGCTTGCCGTCGATCTCCTTGGTGACCACCTCGGGCTTGCCGACGGTCAGCTCGAAGCCCTCCCGGCGCATCGTCTCCACCAGGATCGCCAGCGCCAGCTCACCGCGGCCCTGCACCTCCCAGGTATCGGGGCGCTCGGTGGTCAGCACGCGCAGCGACACGTTGCCGACGAGCTCGCGGTCGAGGCGGTCCTTGACCAGCCGGGCGGTCACCTTGTGACCCTTGCCCTTCCCGCCGCCGATTCCCTTGCCGACCAGCGGCGAGTTGTTCGTGCCGATCGTCATCGAGATCGCCGGCTCGTCGACGGTGATCAGCGGCAGGGCGACCGGGTTCTCCGGGTCGGCGAGGGTCTCGCCGATCATGATCTCGGTGATGCCGGCGACCGCGCAGATGTCCCCGGGCCCGGCGACCTGCGCGGGGCGGCGGGTGAGGGCGTCGGTCATCATCAGCTCGGTGATCCGCACGTTCTGCACGGTCCCGTCGCGCTTGATCCACGCGACCGTCTGCCCCTTCTTCAGCTCGCCCTGCTCCACGCGCAGCAGCGCGATGCGGCCGAGGAAGTTGTCGGCGTCGAGGTTCGTCACGTGCGCCTGCAGCGGCGCGCCCTCTTCGTACGACGGGGCGGGGACGTAGTCCAGGACGGTGGAGAAGAACGGCTCCAGGCTGTCGCTGTCCGCCGGCACCGTGCCGTCCTCGGGCTGGGTCAGCGAGGCGACGCCGTCCCGGGCGCAGGCGTAGACGATCGGGAACTCGATCTGCTCCTCGTCGGCGTCGAGGTCGAGGAAGAGGTCGTACGTGTCGTCCACGACCTCGGAGATCCGCGAGTCGGGCCGGTCCGTCTTGTTGATGCACAGGATCACCGGAAGCCGCGCCTGCAGCGCCTTGCGCAGCACGAACCGGGTCTGCGGCAGCGGCCCCTCGGAGGCGTCCACCAGCAGCACGACGGCGTCGACCATGGACAGCCCGCGCTCGACCTCGCCGCCGAAGTCGGCGTGGCCGGGGGTGTCGATGATGTTGATCACCACCGGGACGCCGCCCTTGGGGTGGTACTTCACCGCGGTGTTCTTCGCGAGAATGGTGATGCCCTTCTCGCGCTCCAGGTCCCCGGTGTCCATGACCCGGTCGTCGACGGACTGGAGCTGGTGCTCGGCGAAGGCGCCGGCCTGCTTGAGCATGGCGTCGACCAGGGTGGTCTTGCCGTGGTCGACGTGGGCGACGATGGCGACGTTGCGAATGTCCTGGCGCGTCGGCATGACTGGGCGGTGCTCCCGAACTAGAGGGGGTCAGCCGGGCGAATCGACCACGGCCGTCCTATCGTACGGTCCCCCTCCGACACCCCGG
>NZ_JACBXC010001500.1 GCF_013870535.1 Streptomyces phytophilus
CGGCGGCTGTCGGTGCGGCGTCCGGTCCCGGGCCCGCGCCGGTGTCCGCGGCGGCCGGGGGCAGGCCGGCGCCGGTGTCGAAGCCGCCCGCGGAGCCGCGCCTGTCGTAGCCGGACCCCGGCATCTTGTCGGCGTACCGCTCGTGCACCAGGCGCTGGTAGCGCGCCAGGCTGGTGCCCCCGGCGCCGACGGAGCCGCGGGCTTCCCCGTTCAGCGGGACGACCCGGCCGTCGGTCACCCGGTACCAGGCGTTCAGCTGAGGCTCCCGGAAGACCGCCGAGCCGGCGCCGGCGCGGGCCGCGTAGTCGGTCTCGTCGCTCCCGGTGGCGATGTTGACCACCTGCCACCGCCCCGATACCCAGGCCGTCCACACCGAGGCGCTGTCGCCCCCGGCGTCGACCGCCTCGGACGCGGCGTACTCCATCGTGGCCACCGGCGCCCGGTCGGCCGAGTCCGCGGTGACGAACTCCGGGTTGAGCGAGTAGACGGGGACCGTCCTGCCGACCAGGCGGGGGTCGGCCGCTTCGGCCGCCGCGGCCTCCTCGGCGGGGCCGAGCCTGCCCTTCTGGTCCGGCGGCAGGCCGTCGCGTGCGAAGAAGGTCTCCAGCACCTCCAGGGTGGCCTCGGAGCCGGCGGCCCGGTGGGCGGCGGAGAGCTGTGCCGGGGTGAGGGCTTCGGCCACCGCGGGGGCGGCGGGACGCTCCGCCTGGTCCGCGGCGGCGGGTACGGCGGTGGCCAGCAGGCCCAGCCCGAGGAGGGCGGCGCCGGGGAGTGCGATCAGCGGTGCGGCACGGCGCGGGGCCGGGCGGGCGGAGTGTCGGCGTTGGGGTCGCATGCTGCGCTCACGCTCCGATGCCGTAGAGGGAGTGGGTCCAGAAGAAGGAGCCGTTGTCGACGTAGTAGTTGTACGTGGCCCAGTTGTAGCGGCCGCTCGACGGCCACGGGTCACCCCAGTACACCCAGTTCTTGCTGACGTCGTAGCCGTAGACGGTCAGCATGTGGCCGCCGCCGGACTGCCACTGGATACGCGACATCACCGGGCGGTCGGCGTCGATCTCCCGGGTGATCGTGGCGTAGTCCAGGTACCCGTTGACGTACCGGCCCGGGTTGATGCCCATCGAGTCGAACGCCTGCTGGTCGTTGCCGAGGGTGGCCTGCCAGTTGGGGCAGGAGCTGTTCACGGCCCGGCCGAAGGCGAGGTTGCAGAACTGGTTCTGGGAGTAGTCGTGACCGTAGAACTCCGCGACGGTGTCGCCGGCCGCGGCCCAGCACCAGTTGGTCATCTGCTGGGCCTGCATGGTGATGTTCAGCCGGCGCCAGGTCCAC
>NZ_JACBXC010001501.1 GCF_013870535.1 Streptomyces phytophilus
CACAGCACGACGGCGACCGCGAGCACGCCGAAGCCGCCCCAGACCGAGGGCTTGAGGACCAGGTCCGTCGCCCAGTCCCCGGTCGCCTTGCCTACCTTGCCGCCGAGCTTGACCAGTCCCGCCATGGCCAGGCCGACGGGCACCAGCGACAGGGCGGCGATCTTCGTCGCCCGCCGGAACCTTCTCCGGTATGCGGTCAGCAGCGCGATCGCGAGCCCCGCCGCGGAGAGCGCGGCGCAGACCGTGGTGGTGAACATGCTTCCATCGTGCACCGGAATGCGCCGCGATTGCCATGGTGCGGCACGGCATGGGGGACATCTCCGGGTCCGGCTCGTCCGCAGGACCGAGACGGCGCCGCCCCGCCGGGCCTGGAAGACTGGCGTCCATGGAGAACGAAGTGAACGGTGCGCCCGTGCTCGACGTGTGGTGCGAGCTGCAGTGCCCGGACTGCCGGACGGCGCTCGCCGACGTACACGCGCTGCGGGAGCGCTATGGGGACCGGCTCGACATCCGGCTGCGGCACTTCCCGCTGGACAAGCACCAGCACGCGATGGCGGGCGCCCAGGCCGCCGAGGAGGCGTTCGCGCAGGGGAAGGGCTGGGAGTACGTGGAGGCCGTGCTGGCCCGGGCGGAGAAGTTCGGCAAGCAGGGCGAGCCGCTGCTGGCCGGGACGGCGCGCGAGCTGGGGCTGAACGCGGCGGAGGTGGAGACCGCCCTCGTGGACGGGCGGCACTTCCTGATCGTCGACGCGGACGTCGCGGAGGGCAAGGCGATCGGGGTGACGGGGACGCCGACGTACGTCATCGGCGGCGAGCGCCTGGACGGCGGCAAGAGCCAGGAGGGGCTGCGGGAGCGGATCGAGGAGATCACCGACCGCCTGCTCGCCGCGGCGGACTGAGGGGGCGGACTGACGGGGCGCCCGGGCCGGACGGCCCGGGCGCCGCGGGCGGTGCCCCCTCAGATCAGGGGCTTGCGCAGGTGGAACGCCGTGGGGACGTAGCCCAGGGACTCGTACAGGCGCTGCGCCACCTCGTTGCCCGCGAAGACGTGCAGCCCCAGGGTGGCCAGCCCCGCCGCCAGGCACTCGCCCTCCGCCGCCCGCATCAGGGTGCGGCCGTGGCCCCTCCCCCGGTGCTCAGGGGCGACGGTCACGGAGTAGACGTACCCCCCGGTGGCGATCTGCGGCCGCAGCGCGATCCAGATCGTGCCCACCCCGACCCCGTCGTGCTCCAGGACGCGCAGCGCCACGTCCGCGGTCGCGGCGCCGTCGGGCAGCAGGCCGTCGTGGTCGGCGGCCGAGCGGTCGCGTGCCTCGGCCCGCGA
>NZ_JACBXC010001502.1 GCF_013870535.1 Streptomyces phytophilus
GAAGAAGGTGACGCTGCCCAGGCCGGCGCGCAAGTCCCTCGCCGAGAACGACGCCTGGCGGGGGTCCCGGCTCTTCCCGGTCTCGTCCCTGAAGAGCGACCGGGAGCGGGAGAGCCGGGCGACGTCCGTGCTGCTGGCCGTCATGGCGCAGGTGCCCGAGTTCGGCCGGCGGATCACCGCGGGGTTCGGTGCGCCTGCCGGGCGGATGGAGACGTTCACCGAGGTCACGCTGCCGCACGGCGACTCCCCCAAACGGCCCGACGGCGTGGTCCGGATCGAGCGGGCCGGCAAGCTGTGGACCGGGCTGCTGGAGACCAAGACCAACGGCAACGCGCTCGGCGCGGAGCAGGTGCAGGACTACGTCGACCTCGCCTCCCGGCGTGGCTACGAGGCCGTCATCACCCTCTCCAACGACGTGGCCCTGGAGGGCAGTCCGCTGCTCGACGTCAAGGTCGACGGGCGGCGGAAGAACAAGGTGACCCTGTGGCACCTGTCCTGGGCCGAGGTGGCGCACCAGGCGCAGCTGCTCATCCGCCACGAGGGCGTCGGCAACATCGCGCACGCCTGGCTGCTGCAGGAGCTCCTGCACTACCTCCAGCACGAGAACTCCGGCTGCCACGGCTTCCAGAACATGGGCCCGGCCTGGGTGCCCGTACGCCGCAGCATCGACGACGAGACCCTGTGCCGGGGTGACGCACGTGCCGTCAGCGTCGTGGAGAGCTGGGAGCGGCTGATCCGGCAGGTCTGCCTGCGGCTCGGCGGCGAGCTGGGGAGCAAGGTGCTGCCCGTGCAGCGGGCCAGGCGCGGCGCCGATCCGGGCGCCCGCCGGGCCGCCCTCGCCGACGCGCTCTGCGAGGACGGCAGGCTGCACGCGGAACTGCGGGTCGAGGGCGGGGCCGGGATCCTGGCGCTCACCGCCGATCTGCGCACCGGCAAGCTGCGGACCTCGTACGAGATCCCCGCCCCCGAGCAGGGCTATCCGCTCACCTGGGCCAAGCGGCTCGTACGGCAGCTCGCGGAGGCACCCGCGGACCTGCATGTGGAGACCCTCGTCGACGAAGGCGCCGGCGGGCCGCGCGGGACGCTGGAGCGGCTGCGGCCGGAGCCCGCCGACATGCTGCCGGGCAACGGAGCGCAGGTCACCGGATTCCGGCTGTCGCTGTTCAAGAGCATGGGCAGCACGCGCGGCAACGGCGAGTCCGGCTTCATCCGCAGCGTCGACGACGGCGTGGACCGGTTCTACGGCACGGTCGTGGCCGGGTTGGAGCGCCGCTCGTCGCGGCGGGGGTGACGTGCGGCGCTCCGTTCGGCCGGCGGGTCAGG
>NZ_JACBXC010001503.1 GCF_013870535.1 Streptomyces phytophilus
GCGGCAGCGGCGCTTCGCGTACGGCGGTGAGGAGTTCGGCGACGGGCGCGGGGCAGGTGACGGTCTGGCCGGTGGGCAGCAGGTCGCCGGTGGCCATCACGTTGCGCGCGCGCAGTTCGGCGGGTTCCATGCCCAGCGCGGCGGCGAGCTTGTCCATCTGCCCCTCGTACGCGGCGCAGACCTGCATGGCGCCCTCGCCGCGGACGTGGCCGGAGGGCGGGTTGTTCGTCCGGACCACCCAGCCGTCGACGAAGGCGTGCGGGACGACGTACGGGCCGCAGGAGAACGACACCGCGGCGGCCAGCGCGTCGGCGGAGGTGTCGGCGTAGGCGCCGCCGTCCATGAGGATCTGCGCCTCGACCTTGACGAGCTTGCCGCGGGCGTCGGCGTGGTGCCGGTAGCGCAGCAGGGTGGGGTGGCGGTGGGCGTGGCCGAGGAACGACTCCTCGCGGGTGGCCAGCAGCTTCACGGGCGATCCGGTGCGCAGCGCGAGGAGCCCGAGGGGCAGCTGCATGGAGCCGTCCTCGCGGTCGCCGGTGGCGCCGGGGACACCGGTGACGACGACCTTGACCCGGTCCGCGGCCAGGCCGAGGCAGGCGGAGACCTGGTCGCGTACGGAGTGGGGGTCGGTGGCGGCGGCGTAGATCTCCACGCCGCCGTCGGGGCGCGGCACGGCGAGGCCGGCCTCGGCGCCGATGGGCGCGGGGTCCTGGCGGCCGATGCGGTACGTGCCCTCGACGACGACCTCGCCGGCGGCCTGCGGGTCGCCGTAGCGCAGGGGGATGTGCCGGATCAGGTTGCCGTCGGGGTGCAGGGGCTCGGCCTCGAAGGCGGCCTGCGGGTCGGTCACGGGGTCGAGCAACTCGTACTCGACGGCGATGGCGGCGGCGGCCAGCCGCGCGGTGTCGGGGTGGTCGGCGGCGACGGCGGCGACGGGCTCGCCGTGGTGCCGTACGACGTCGTGCGCGAAGACGGGCCGGTCGCGTACGCCGCGGCCGTGGTCGGCGGCGTCGGGCAGGTCGCGGTGGGTGACGACGACGCGGACGCCGGGCATGGCCTCGGCGGCGGAGGTGTCGACGGAGACGATCCGCGCGTGCGCGTGCGGGGAGCGGTGCAGCGCCGCCCACAGCAGGCCCTCGGCCCACAGGTCGGCGGCGTACGGGAAGGTGCCCTCGGTCTTGGCGGCGAGGTCGGTGGCGGGGAGGGATGCGCCGATGCCGTGGCCCTCCGGGTCGGCGGGGGGCACGGCGGTGGTGGCGGAGGGCGCGGCGGTGCGCTCCTGGGAGGGGTTCACGGGGCGGAGTCCCTCCTGCGGAGACGGT
>NZ_JACBXC010001504.1 GCF_013870535.1 Streptomyces phytophilus
ACGGTGCCGTCGGTGGTGACGGTGGCCAGGCCGGTGGCCGCGGCGCCGGTGGTGAGGGTGGCGGAGGTCGCTGCGTCGCTCATACCCGAACGCTAACCGCCGCCCGGCGCGGGAGGCGAACCGGTCCGTATGGCGACACGCGCCGGCGGGAGCCGCCGCCGGCCCTCACGGCCGTTCGCCGTCGTCGTCCACCAGCGCGGTGCTGAGGACCGCCGTGCCGGCCACCACCTCGCCCTCCTCCGCCGCCGGCCCGTACTGCGACTGCTCGGTGTCCTCGGTCGCGACGTACCGGGTGCCCAGGTAGGTGTACGTCTCGGGGTCGAGCAGCAGTTCGTCCCGGTACGGGCCGTCGCCGGTGTCCACCTCGTCGCCGAGGTAGAACGCCAGCGCCCGCCGGCCGGCCGGGTCTGTCACGGTGGTGTCCGCGACCCGCAGCCCCGGAATCGTGGCCATGGCCTGGTAGACGCGGGCCTGCCCGCCGGGGTGGTGGGGCGCCGTCCCGGCCAGCAGTCCGAGCGACCCGAAGTTCCACGCGGCCAGCTCCGTCTCGCTGCGCCCGGCGCCCGGGTCCTCGGTGTCGGGGCGTTCGCCGTCCTCGGGATAGAACCAGCGGGCCTTCTGGAGCACCGCGTCGGTGTCGTCGGGCAGCGCGGCGAGGTACTCGAAGCCCTCCCGCGGCGAGTGGTCGTCGCCCTCGTTCCAGTCCTCGAACTCGGGGTCCGCGTACTCGATCCAGTCCTCCATCACGTTCGGCGAGGGGTCGTCCGGCTCGGACACGCCGACGCGGACCTCCCGCACGTACACCCACTCCCCCGACTCCGGCTTCGGCACGGGGTCCGCCGCCACCACCGTCGCGGCCTTCAGCAGCAGATCCGACGCCCTGGCCTGCGGCTCCAGTGGCCTTGCCAACTGCGCGCCGCCGTCCGCCGCCGGCGTCCCTGTACCGCCGCCCACGCCCGTCGACAGCAGCGCCACCGCCGTGACGCCCGCGGCCACCGCGCCCGACACCACGCGCCAGTCGCCGAGCCCCGGCAGCCGCCGGCGCTTGCGGGCGCCGGCCGCGTCGAGCAGCCGGCGGCGGCCGGGGGCCAGGCGGGTCCTGTCGGGGGTCGGCGCGTCGTCGCGCCACTCACGCAGCTTCGACATCTCATCCATGGGTTGCCGCCTCCGGTGCGTCGTGGGTGGAGTGGGGATCGGGCCCGACGGCCGCGCGGACCTTGCGCCGGGCCCGGCTCAGCCGGGAGCGCACGGTGCCGATGGGTATGTCCAGCGCCTCGGCGACCTCCGCGTAGCTGAGGTCGGCCCAGGCGACGAGCAGCAG
>NZ_JACBXC010001505.1 GCF_013870535.1 Streptomyces phytophilus
GGTGGCGGCGCTGGTGGCCAGGGGGCTGACGAACCGGGAGATCGCCGAGAAGCTGGTGATCTCCAAGCGCACGGTGGACGCGCACGTGGAGCACATCCTCGCGAAGTTCGGCTTCACCTCGCGCTCCCAGATCCCGGGCGTCCTCTCCGACCCCCTGCGGGCACGGGCCGACTGAGGCGCGCGGCCCGGTCCGTACGGGACGGCCGTCCGCCGCAGGGAGCGCGCCCCGCGAGCGCTACAGGTCGTCCGGGTCCGCGCGGTCCAGGGCGGGGCGGCGGCCCGGCGCCGCTTCGTCCAGCAGGTAGTCGGCGGCGACGGTGTCCGTGACCAGGCTGGTGACCAGGCCGGAGCGCAGCACCGCCACGATGGCCTCGCGCTTGCGCGCGCCCCCGGCGATGGCGACCACCTCGGGGATCCGGCGCAGCCGGTCGGCCTCGACGGTGATGCACCGCTCTCCCAGGTCGCGCCCGATGCGGCGGCCCTCGGCGTCGAAGAGGTGCGCGGACATCTCGGCGGCGGCGCCCAGCGAGGCGTAGTGCGCGCGCTCCTCCTCGGAGAGCATGTCGTGCATGGCGGAGATGCCCTCCTCCCAGGAGCCGATGGAGACGGCGGCCACGGTCACCTTGTCGAAGTACTCGAAGGCGCGGGCCACCCCGGTCTGGCTGCGCAGCGCGGTGGCGGTGGCGGCGTCGGGCAGCAGCATCGGCGCGTAGATGGGGTGGGCCTCGCCGCCGGCGACCTCCGCGGCGCGGCGTACCGCCTCCACGGAGCCGCGCTCGGCGGTGCCCGCGTCGTACACGCCGGTGAGCTGGACGACGGTGCACGGGGGCAGCCGGTGCAGCGCCTGCGCCATGTTGATCGTGGACCGGCCCCAGGCCAGCCCGAGCACGTCACCCTCGGTGACCAGCTCGGCGAGCAGGTCGGCGGCGACGCTGCCGAGGTTCTCCGGGTCGCGGGTGTCGGGCACGGCGTCGGCCGGCGCCTCGACGACGACGGCGTGCCGCAGGCCGAAGCGGGCGCGCAGGGCGTCGGAGCGCTCGGCGTCCAGCTCGGCGGGGACGCGGATCTCGATCCGTACGAGGTCGCGTTCGAGCGCGGTCTCCAGCACCCGGGCGACCTTGAACCGGCTCACGCCGAACTCGTCGGCGATCTGGATCTTGGACTTGCCCTCAAGGTAGAAGCGGCGGGCCATCGCCGCCGCCTGCACCAGCTCCGCGGGTCCCATACGCGCAGCCGTCCGGCCCGTCGACACGAGATCTCCTTTGCTCTCCCCAGCGGCGCTGCTCGAAGGCGCTGCTCCGTCTTCAATACTTTCACGAT
>NZ_JACBXC010001506.1 GCF_013870535.1 Streptomyces phytophilus
TCGACCGGCTGCGGGAACTGGGCGTCGACGAGCGGATCGTCGCGGTCGAGCGCGAGGGCTGGATCCCGCTGGCGGCGCACGCCCCCGACCGCGTACCGGAGTGGCTGGCCCGCAAGCGGTCCCGGCTCGCCGACCCGCAGTTCCTCGCCTTCTACCGGACCCTCGGCCACGCCCTCGACTGGGCACCCGACGACCCGCGCCTGACCGCCCTGGCCGACGACCTCGCCGCGTACCTCGCCCGCCTCACGGCGGAGCGGGGGCAGGACTACGTCGCCGACGTCGACCTCGCGCCGCCGCTCGCGGAGCTGATGGACAAGCTGGCCTTCGAGGCGGCGCCGCCGGCGCGGCGGCTCATCGAGCTGCTGCGGAAGCGGGGTTGGACGGGGTGGACGCGGCTGGAGCCCGTGGATCCGCGTTGATCTCCCGCGGGTGATGGGTACACATCACGTGGGGTCGACGGGACTCAGGAGGCAACAGGTGGCAGTGGGACGTCGATCAGGGCTGCCCGAAAAGTCCGGACCCCGGGCCGCAGACCGCGCCGCGGACCGCGCCGATGGCCGCGCCGGCGGGTGGTTCGACTGGACGGGACTCAAGGCCGACATCAGGGCCGCGGGACTGGACGCGGGCATCTCGCTCGTCGTCACCGGCGCGATATTCGCCTGGCTCTACGCCCGCGTGGAAAGCGGCTCGTCGGCGACCCTCCAGGTCATGCCGATGCTCGCCGACGCCGACAAGTACTGGATGTACTGGCTCTGCCAGGCGTTCGGCTGGTCCGGCCTGCTGTGGGCGTGGATCACCATCGTCTTCAGCCTCCTGCGCACCGGCCCGCGCCCGCGGACCCGCCGGCTGCCGCCCGCCCGGCTGGAGAAGCTCCACCGGACCACCAGCCTGACCACGATCGCGCTGATGTTCATGCACGCGCTGATGTTCTTCCTGGAGGAGGTCCGCGGCAACGAGGGCGGGGCGACCTGGCCCGGCCGCGTGTGGGACGCCACCGTCAAGGTCTTCATACCCGGCGGCTACGCCACGGGCACCGGCCGCATCGCCATCCTCATCGGCCTGCTCGCCTTCTACCTCGCGATCCCGCTGGGCCTGGCGTACTACCTGCGCCAGCGCACCGGTTCGCGCATGTGGCGGGCGCTGCACCGCTTCATCATCGTCGTCTACGTCCTGAGCGTCTGGCACACGCTGCTGTACGGCACGAACGTCTGGTACGACGGCACCTTCCGCACCCTGGTCTGGGCTCTCCAGATGCCCATCGCCGCGATGCTCCTCCTCCGCCTCCTGGCCCCCGCCCGCCCCAGCGAACACCTCCGC
>NZ_JACBXC010001507.1 GCF_013870535.1 Streptomyces phytophilus
AGATCGAGGTCACCGGCCGCTTCGCCGCCGAGGCCGGGGAGTCCGCGACGCTGCGGCAGGTCACCCTCGGCGCCCGGCCGCGGGCCGGCTGGACGGCGGCGGGCGAGGACGTGGCCCGGTCGGCGCTGCGGCCGGGGCAGGCGCTGTCGGCGGACTGGACGGTGCGGGTGCCGGAGTCGGCGGAGCCGGGGTACGTGGACGTGCCCGTCGTCGCGGAGTACCGCGCGCCGGGGGCGGGCCCCGCGGAGCCCCGGGTGCACGTCGAGCAGGCCGTGCGGGTGCTGGTCGCCCCGCCGGTGCCGCAGGGCGAGGCGCACGTGGGCGACCTGCACCTGCTCACGGCGACGAACGGCTGGGGCCCGGTCGAGGCCGACACCAGCGTCGGCGACGACGGCGCCGGCGACGGTGCGCCGCTGACCATCGGCGGCACGACGTACGCCAAGGGCCTCGGCGCCCACGCGCCGTCCCGCGTGACGGTCTACCTCGGCGGCGCGTGCACCTCCTTCGCCGCGCAGGTCGGCGTGGACGACGAGGTCGGCGACCGCGGCTCGGTGAGCTTCCGGGTCCTCGGCGACGACACGGAGCTGGCGACGACCGGCACCCTGCGCGGCACCGACGCCGCGCAGCAGGTGGCGGCGGACGTGACCGGCGTCGATCTCCTCACCCTGGAGGTGGCGGACGGCGGCGACGGCATCAGCTACGACCACGCCGACTGGGCGGAGCCGAAGGTCACCTGCGGCTGACGGCCGCGCAAGGGTGGAGCGGCCCGGCGGAGGTATCCGCCGGGCCGCTGCATGTGTGACGCACAGCCCTGGCGCGCAAAGCCCTTTGCTTTCCCGGGAGTCGAGAGCAATCCACTTTTCCCCTGACAGATCCTGCCCAACCAGAACAACACCGGCGCAGACGTCGGAGGGCTTCAGAACACCGCGCTGGCGAGCACCACATGCACCAGCGTGCCGCCCAGTATCGACAGCAGCACATTACGGCGCCACAGGTGTACGGCCACGGTGGCCGCCAGCGCGAGCAGCGCCGGCCACGCCGCCCCCGGGTCGCGCGGGGTGAGGTGGCGCAGGGTGTACGCGGCGAGGATCACCATCACGCCCACCGGCATCACCGCGGCCAGGTACGCCACGAGCGGGCTGGACCGCAGCGGCGCCAGCACGGCGAACGGCAGGGCGCGCAGCGCCCAGGTGACGGCGACGGCGACCGCGACGGCGGCGAGGAGGTAGCCGGCGGCGGGGACGTCAGACACGGGCGCCCGCCTCCCTTCGGCGTACGAGGGCGTAGCGGGCCAGGAGCACCCCGGCGAAGAGC
>NZ_JACBXC010001508.1 GCF_013870535.1 Streptomyces phytophilus
GAGCTGGCCGAGGCCGCGAAGCGCGCCGCCGGGCACGGCCTCGCGCTCGGCTACCACAACCACGAGTTCGAGCTGTGCCAGCACGTCGGCGGCGTCCCCGCGCTGGAGGTGCTGGCCGACCTGCTCGCGGGTCTCGGAACCTCCGGGGCCACCGTGCAGTTCGAGGTGGACACGTACTGGGCGGCGGTCGGCGGCCAGGACGTACCCGCGCTGCTCGGCCGCCTCGGCGAGCGCGTCACGCACCTGCACATCAAGGACGGGCCCGTCACCAAGGACGACCCGATGACCGCGGTCGGCGCCGGCCGGATGCCCGTCGAGGCCGTGCTCGCCGCCGGCGCGGGCGCCCGCCGGCACATCGTCGAACTCGACGCCTGCGCCACCGACATGCTCACCGCCGTCCGCGAGAGCTTCGACTGGCTGGAGGGGAAGCGCTGATGACCGCAGCAGAGCCCCTGGGCGTCGCCGTGGTCGGCTGCGGCACGATCAGCGACCAGTACCTGACGAACCTCACCGCCTTCCCCGACCTGCGCGTGCTGTTCTGCGCCGACCTCGACGCCGGGCGCGCCGCCGCGCAGGCCGCCGCCTACGGCGTACCGGCGCACGGCACGACCGAGGAGGCCCTCGCCCACCCCGGCGTCGAGCTGGTCGTCAACCTCACCCTCCCCGCCGCCCACCACGACGTGGCCGCGGCGGCGATCGACGCCGGCAAGCACGTGTGGAACGAGAAGCCGCTGACCCTCGACCCCGCCTCCGGCGCCGAGTTGGTCGCCCGCGCCGCCGCGGCCGGCGTGCGGCTCGGCTGCGCCCCGGACACGTTCCTGGGCGCCGGGCTGCAGACGGCGCGCCGGCTGCTCGACGACGGGGCGATAGGCGCGCCGCTGAGCGGCCTCGCGCTGATGCAGACCCCGGGCCCGGAGTCGTGGCACCCCAGCCCCGAGTTCTACTTCCTGCGCGGCGGCGGGCCGCTGTTCGACATGGGCCCGTACTACCTGACCTGTCTGGCCACGATCTTCGGCCCGGCCGAGCGGGTCGCGGCGGTGGCCCGCACGGCGCGCGAGACCCGGGTGATCGGCTCCGGGCCGAAGGCCGGCACGAAGTTCCCGGTCGAGGTGCCCACGCATGTCGCGGCGCTCCTCGACTACGCCGCGGGCCCGACCGCCTCGCTGGTGGTCAGCTTCGACTCCCCGCTGAACCGGCAGGGTTTCGTGGAGATCACCGGCACCGAGGCCACCCTCGCGCTGCCCGATCCCAACCGCTTCGACGGCTCCCTGCGGCTGCGCCCCACGGGCTCGGCGGAGTGGACGGAGATCGAG
>NZ_JACBXC010001509.1 GCF_013870535.1 Streptomyces phytophilus
TGGGTGCCCCGGTTGCTGGCCACCGCCGCCGCCCGGGTACTGGACGAGCGCTTCGGGCCGACGCCCGGCGACCACTGCGCGCAGTGCTCCTTCCGCAACTCGTGCAGCGCACGCCCGGAGGGCCGGCACGTCGTGGAGTGAGACCACACTGTGAGACCCGGTGTGACACCGCGGGCTTCTATGTGGTCGTATGACCAATCGGTCAGGCGTAAGCAACAAGTAAGGATTGACTGTGCGGAAGAGCGTGGTGGCGGCGGCGCTGGTGTCGGCCCTGGGCGTGACGGCCCTGTCGGCGTGCGGCAGCGAGGACAGCGGTCTCGCGGGCAAGTCCGCCGAGGAGATCCAGGACGAGACGGTGGACGCCATGCGCTCCGCCAAGTCGATGACGCTGGACTTCAAGCAGACCGGCACCCAGCAGACGACCATGAAGCTGGCGCTCACCAAGGGCGGTGAGTGCGAGGGCACCATCGGCCTGAACGGCGCCACCGCCGAGGTCCTGCGCGTCGACGGCCAGTCGTACATGAAGCCGGACACGAAGTTCTGGGAGCAGAACGCCGGCAGCCCGGAGCAGGCGCAGCTCATCGCGGCGACCGTGGGCGACCGCTGGGTGGAGACGGGCAGCAGCGGGCAGGACGACTTCGGCGCCTTCTGCGACCTCGACACGGTCCTCAAGGGCCTGGACGAGGACAAGGGCGACAAGAAGGACAACACCGAGAAGGGCGACGAGGGCGAGGTGCAGGGCACCCCGACCATCACGCTCATCACGAAGGACGACGGCGAGACCACGACGGTGCACATCGCCACCGAGGGCGAGCCGTACATCCTCAAGATGGAGATCGAGGGCGGGGACGAGCCCGGCTCGGCCGAGTTCACGGAGTTCAACGAGAAGGTCGACGTCACCGCGCCCACCGACGCCGTCGACCTGAACGAGCTGGGCGGCTGAACTCCCGGATGGCACCGGGCGCTTACGCCCCGTAGCACAGCCCCCGTCCCTTGCGCCCGCCGGCAGCCGCGCGACCCCGGCTGTCGGCGGGCGCCGCTACGCTCGCTGGAATGCCGGCCCGTATCACCCACCCCGACCAGCTCAAGGAGCTCCTCGGGATCCCCTTCACCGCGGAGCAGACGGCGTGCATCACCGCACCGCCCGCCCCGCAGGTCATCGTGGCGGGGGCCGGGTCCGGCAAGACGACGGTGATGGCGGCCCGGGTGGTGTGGCTGGTCGGTACGGGGCAGGTGGCGCCGGAGCAGGTGCTGGGGCTGACGTTCACGAACAAGGCGGCGGCGGAGCTGGCGGAGCGGGTG
>NZ_JACBXC010000151.1 GCF_013870535.1 Streptomyces phytophilus
CGTCCGCCCCCCGGAACGCGTAGATCGACTGGTCCGGGTCGCCGAAGGCCAGCAGCGTCCGGCCGCCGCCCGCCAGCGCCCGCAGCAGCCGCACCTGCGCGACGTCCGTGTCCTGGTACTCGTCGACGAACACCGCGTCGTAGCGCCCCGCCAGGTCCGCCGCCACGCGCTCCGTCTCGGCCAGCAGCACGGCCCGGTGCACCAGCTCCGCGTAGTCCAGCACCCCCTGCATGTCGAGCACGTCCAGGTACTCCGCCAGGAACTCCCCCGCCGCCGCCCAGTCCGGCCGCCCCGCCGCCGCCGCGAACCGGTCCAGCGCCGCCGCGCCCAGACCCAGCTCCCGGCTGCGCGCCAGCACCGCCCGCACCTCGTCGGCGAACCCGCGCGTCGTCAGGCAGGCCCGCAGCTCGGCCGGCCAGGACACCCGGGCCCGCCCGCCGTCCCCGTCGTGGCCGGCGAGCAGTTCCCGTACGACGACGTCCTGTTCCGGGCCGGACAGCAGCCGCAGCGGCTCGACGAACATCTCGGCGTCCTGGTGCGCCCGCACCAGCGCGTAGCAGTACGAGTGGAACGTGCTCGCCTGCGGCGCCGGCGCGCCGTCCAGCCGGGCCGCCATCCGGTCCCGCAGCTCCACCGCCGCCTTGCGGCTGAACGTCAGCACGAGGATCCGCTCGGGGTCCGTTCCGCGCCTGATCCGCTCGGTGACGGCCTCCACCAGAGTCGTGGTCTTGCCCGTCCCCGGCCCGGCGAGCACGAGAAGCGGTCCCTCCCCGTGATGAACCACCGCGCGCTGCGCTGCGTCCGGCACAGGGGGGACCGGCCGCACGGGGGCGGTGCGGACGAGCCGGTAGGCCGGGGAGGAGACGGACAAGGTGCTCACATGTATCGCCGGTGGCAGAGGACGGGATTCAGGTGCCGGTTGCCGAACCGTACTCCGTACGGGCGGCGGCCCGGGCCGTTTGGCGCCCGGTGGCGGAAGCTGTCAGACATGACCCCCGACACCGCCGCCGCTGCCGTCCCAGCGGGCGCGGCGAAGGTCGATGCGCTGCTCACCCGCGGTGGTGGCACGCAGGGGCGTGCCCTCCACGCGGTACTGCTCCAGGGCCTCGCGCTCGTGGCCCGGCAGCAGTCGGCCGTCCGCGCGCACCACGCGCCACCAGGGCACGGAGCTGCCGTAGAGCGCCATGACCCGGCCCACCTGCCTCGGCCCGCCCCGCTCTATGAACTCCGCCACATCCCCGTACGTCATCACGCGGCCCGGCGGGATGCCCTCTGCCACGGAGAGCACCCGGTCCGCATACTCGTCGAGAAGAGCCGGGTCGGGCCCCGGCCCGCCGGCGGAAGGCGTCGCGTCGTCCATCCGACCCATCCTGCCGCAGACCGCCGACAGTCCGGCGCGGCGGCAGGCACCGGGCGAACCGCTGCCAAGGCCACCCGGATGCGACCATCGGAGACATGCTCGTGCCACCATCGTGCGGGCGGTGACTGGTGATACGAGACGAAGACGGGACAACCCAGGGCATGCGGCGCGACTCCGCGGCCGAGCCTCCGCCGGCAGAGCCGGCCACGGAGGCGCAGAGCCCTGCCCGCCGGGACGGTGACGACGAGGACGGGAAGGCCAGGGACAGCAGGGACGGCAGGGACAGCAGGGGGGATGACGGAGACGGCAAGGACGAGGGGGGTTCGCCCCGCGGCCTCTACGACACCCCCCGCCCGGCCGGCCCCCGCCCCCACTCCCCCGCCGCCCCCACCCGCCACGACTCGCGCCGCCGCGCCGCCCCCGGCCCCATCGAGGGCGACGACCCGCTCCTCCCCGCCCGCGTGCACCGCCCCTCCGACCTCATGCGGCTGCTCCTCGGCCTCCTCGGCATCGCCGCCGTGCTGGGCCTGGCCACCGTCGCGCACGCCACCACCGAGGGCCTGGAGGAGGACATCACCAAGGGGGCCGAGTACACGCCCTCGTTCGTCGTCACCCTCGGCGGCCTGACCTCCAGCATCGCCGTCCTCATCGTCCCGGTCGCCTTCGCCGTCGAACGCCTCGTCAAGCGCGACGGCCTGCGCATCGCCGACGGCGTGCTCGCCGCCGTGCTCGCGCACGGCGCGGGGCTCGCCGTCTCGCTCTGGGTGTCCGAGGGCGCCCCCGGCTCCGTGCAGGGGGCGCTGACGCAGATCGCCCGCGACGGCGAGCGCACCGACCCCGTACACGGGTATCTCGCCCCCGTCATCGCGTACATGACCGCCGTCGGCATGGCCCGGCACGCCCGCTGGCGCGTGCTGATGTGGACGGTCCTGGTGCTCGACGGCCTCGCGGTGCTCGTCGGCGGCTACACCACCCCGTTCGCCATCCTGCTCACCGTCCTGATCGGCTGGACCGTCGCCTACGGCACGATGTACGCGGTCGGCTCCCCCAACGTCCGCCCCACCGGCCGCAACCTCCTCGCCGGCCTGCGCCGCGTCGGCTTCCGGCCCGTCAGCGCGCTGGTGCCGGAGGAGCAGCCGGACCTGGAGGGCGACGGCCGCGGCCGGCGGTTCGTCGTCACGCTGGAGGACGGCCCGCCGCTGGACGTCACCGTCGTCGACCGCGAGCAGCAGGCCCAGGGCTTCTTCTACCGCGCCTGGCGCCGCCTGTCGCTGCGCGGCGTCTACCAGCGGCGCAGCATGCAGTCGCTGCGCCAGGCGCTGGAGCAGGAGGCGCTGCTGTCGTACGCCGCGATCGCCGCCGGCGCCAACGCCCCCAAGCTCATCGCCACCTCCGACCTCGGCCCCGACGCGGTCATACTCGTCTACGAGCACACCGGCGGCCGGCCGCTGAACACCGTCCCCGACGAGGCGATCACCGACCTGCTGATGCGCGAGACCTGGCGGCAGGTCAAGGCGCTGCAGTCGCGCCGCATCGCGCACCGCCGGCTCGACGCGGACGCGGTGCTGGTGACGCGCTCCGGCAAGGTGATCCTCACCGACCTCAGCAACGGCGACATCGCCGCGGGCGACGTCGTGCTGCGCATGGACCTCGCCCAGTTGCTCACCACGTTCGCGCTGCGCATCGGCGCCGAGCGGGCGGTCGCGGCGGCGGTGGAGGTCCTCGGCCCGGACGCGGTCGCCGACGCGCTGCCGCTGCTCCAGCCCATCGCGCTGACCCGGGACACCCGCGCGGAGCTGCGCCCGCTCGCGGGAGAGCCGGCGGCGCGCGAGCGCGAGGCGGTCATCGAGGCGTCGCGGTCGCGCAAGCACCAGGCGGCGGACCGCAAGAGCATGCGGGCCGCCAAGCAGGCCGAGAAGCGGGCGATCGAGGGCGCCCTGGACGAGGCCCGCGAGGAGGACGTGCTCACGCAGATCCGCCAGCACGTGCTGCTGATCCGGCCGCAGGCGCCGGTGGAGCCGGTACGGATCGAGCGGATCCGGCCGCGCACGCTCGTCAGCATCATCGCGGGCGTCTTCGCCGCGTACTTCCTGCTGACGCAGCTCACCCACGTCAAGATCGACGACGTGCTGTCGCAGGCCAACTGGCGCTGGGCGGCGCTGGCCGCGCTCTTCTCCGCCGCCACGTACCTGGCCGCCGCGCTGTCGCTGCTGGGCTTCGTCCCCGAGCGGGTGCCGTACGGGCGTACGGTGCTGGCGCAGGTCGCCGCCTCGTTCGTCAAGCTGGTCGCGCCGGCGGCGGTCGGCGGGGTCGCGCTCAACACCCGCTTCCTGCAGAAGTCGGGCGTCCGGCCGGGCCTGGCGGTCGCCAGCGTCGGCGCGTCGCAGCTCTTCGGGCTCGGCAGCCACATCCTGCTGCTGCTGACCTTCGGCTATCTGACGGGGACCGAGCGGACGCCGTCGCTGTCCCCGTCCCGTACGGTCATCGCCGGGCTGCTCGCGGCGGCGGTGCTGATCCTGATCATCACCGCCGTACCGTTCCTGCGGAAGGCCGTCTCGTCGCGGATCCGGTCGCTGTTCGCCGGCGTGGTGCCGCGCATGCTGGACGTGCTGCAGCGCCCGCAGAAGCTCGCGGCGGGCATCGGCGGCATGGTGCTGATGACGCTGTCGTTCGTGCTCTGCCTGGACGCCTCGGTACGGGCCTTCGGCGGCGACCTCAGCTTCGCGAGCGTCGCGGTCGTCTTCCTCGCCGGCAACGCGCTGGGCTCGGCCGCACCCACGCCGGGCGGCGTGGGCGCGGTGGAACTGGCGCTGACGGCTGGTCTGACGGCGGCGGGGATGCCCAGCGACACGGCGCTGTCGGCGGTCCTGCTGTTCCGGCTGCTGACGTTCTGGATGCCGGTGCTGCCGGGGTGGTTGTCGTTCACGCACCTGACGCGCAAGGGCGCGCTGTAGCGGGCAGGGGGCGCGCGCGGGTCAGAGGTCGACGACGTTCCAGGGGCGGATGCTCCACTCGTCCACCAGCCCGTTCGCGACGTACGGGTCGTTCCTGACGAACTCCTCGGCGGGCCCGGGGCCGTCGGCCCGCCAGACGATCAGCCCGCGCGGCGGGGCCTCCGTCATGGCGCCGGCCATGACGAGGTCGCCGCGCCGGTGGCACTCGCGGATGAGGTCGAGGTGCGCCTGGCGGTAGGAGTCCCGCCGCTCCAGGTAGTCGCCGACGTACGCGTAGTCGAGGACGTAGTAGGACACGCGGCCTCCCAGGTGGCGGGGGTGAACGGTACGGGGCCACCGTACTCACCCGTACGCCCCGCGCAGCGCGCGGCCGTACCCGCCCCGCCGGACGATGGCAGTCCGCCACCGCCGAGACCGGGGAGCCGCCGTGCGGGTCACCAGACCGACCACCGCAGCCACCGCCGCCACCGTCCTGCTGACCGCCCTGGCCGCGGGCGGCTGCGGCATCGCGTCGTCGTCCGAGCGCGCCGGCGGGCTGGAGGACGGCGCGGCGGCCGCAGGCATCCAGTGGGGGGCGTGCAAGAACCTCCCCGCGCCCGCACCCGGGGCCCCGGCCGCGGAGGCCGACTGGCAGTGCGGGACGCTCGACGTGCCGCTCGACCACGACAAGCCGGACGGCGAGAAGATCGGCATCGCCATGATCCGCGCCGAGGCCACCGGGCCGCGGAAGGAGCGCATCGGCTCGCTGCTCTTCAACTTCGGCGGCCCCGGCGGCTCCGGCATCGACACCCTCCCGGGCCTCGCCGGCCAGTACAAGACGCTGCACAAGCGCTACGACCTCGTCAGCTTCGACCCGCGCGGCGTCGGCCGCAGCGACGGTGTGCACTGCCTCGGCGACCGCGCGCTCGACAAGTACTTCGCCGCCGACAACACCCCCGACGACAAGGCCGAGGAGAAGGCGTACCTCGACCGGATCCACGGCTTCGCCGACGCCTGCGAGAAGAACTCCGGCAAGATCCTGCCGCACGTCGGCACCGAGAACGCCGCCCGCGACATGGACCTCATGCGCGCCTCGCTCGGCGACGACAAGATGCACTACTTCGGCATCTCCTACGGCACCGAACTGGGCGCCGTCTACGCCCACCTCTTCCCCGAGCGGATCGGCCGGGCCGTGCTCGACAGCCCCGTGGACCCGACGCAGGACAGCGCGCAGCGCTCGCTGGCGCAGGCGAAGGGCTTCCAGCGGGCGCTGGAGAACTACGCCGAGGACTGCGCACGGCAGGGCAAGCAGTGTCCCCTCGGCGACGCCGCCGCCGGCGAGCCCGCGGCCGCCACCGACGACATCGCGGAGCTGCTGGAGCGGCTCGACCGCAAGCCGATCCCGGGCACCTCCGGCCGCGACCTGACGGAGTCGCTGGCGACCGGGGGCATCGCGCAGTCGCTGTACTCCAAGCAGCTCTGGCCGCTGCTGACGCAGGGCCTGGAGCAGGCGCAGGGCGACGACGGGGCGACCCTGCTGCTCCTGGCCGACGCCCTCAACGGCCGCGAGCCCGACGGGCACTACAGCACGCTCCAGTCGTCGTTCCTCGCGGTCAACTGCGCGGACACCAAGGACCGCTACTCGACGGACGACATCCGCCGCCGGCTGCCGGAGTTCCGCGAGGCGTCGCCGGTCTTCGGCGACTTCATGGCCTGGGGCATGGCGTCGTGCGACGGCTGGCCGGTGACGGGCAAGCGCTCGACGCCGCAGGTGAGCGCGAACGGCGCGGACAGGATCCTGGTCGTCGGCACCACCGGCGACCCGGCGACGCCGTACGAGGGCACCCAGCGGATGGTCGACGCGCTCGGCGGCGACGTGGCGGTGAAGCTGACGCGCGTCGGCGAGGGCCACGGGGCGTACGGCAGCGGCAACGACTGCACGCAGAAGGCGGTCGACACGTACCTGCTCGACGGCCGGGCCCCGCAGGACGACACGACCTGCCGGAAGTAGTCCCCCGCACATGCGCGTGCCGCCGCCGGAGGCTTCCGGCGGCGGCACGCGTACGTCACACGTGTACGCCGTACGTCAGTAGATCGGCTTCTCCGGCTCGATCTGGTTCACCCAGCCGACCACGCCGCCGCCGACGTGCACCGCGTCCGCGAAGCCGGCCGACTTGAGCACCGCCAGGACTTCCGCGGACCGGACACCCGTCTTGCAGTGCAAGACGATCTTCTTGTCCTGCGGCAGCCCCTCCAGGGCGTTGCCCATCAGGAACTCGTCCTTCGGGACCAGCCGGGCGCCGGGGATCGAGACGATCTCGTACTCGTTGGGCTCGCGGACGTCGATGATGTCGATGTTCTCGCCGTCGTCGATCCACTCCTTGAGCTGCTTCGGAGTGATTGTCGAGCCGGCCGCGGCCTCCTGCGCCTCGTCGGAGACGACGCCGCAGAACGCCTCGTAGTCGATCAGCTCGGTGACGGTCGGGTTCTCGCCGCAGACCGCGCAGTCCGGGTCCTTGCGGACCTTGACCTGGCGGTACTGCATCTCCAGGGCGTCGTAGATCATCAGCCGGCCGACCAGCGGGTCGCCGATGCCCGCGAGCAGCTTGATGGCCTCGTTGACCTGGATCGAGCCGATCGACGCGCACAGCACGCCCAGCACGCCGCCCTCGGCGCAGCTCGGCACCATGCCCGGCGGCGGGGGCTCGGGGTACAGGCAGCGGTAGCACGGGCCGTGCTCGGCCCAGAAGACCGACGCCTGGCCGTCGAAGCGGTAGATGGAGCCCCACACGTACGGCTTGCCGAGGAGCACGCACGCGTCGTTGACCAGGTAGCGGGTGGCGAAGTTGTCCGTGCCGTCGACGATCAGGTCGTACTGCGCGAAGATCTCCATCACGTTCGAGGAGTCCAGCCGCTCCTGGTGGAGCTGCACGGTCACGTACGGGTTGATGCCCAGCACCGTGTCACGGGCGGACTCGGCCTTGGAGCGGCCGATGTCCGCCTGGCTGTGGATGACCTGCCGCTGCAGGTTCGACTCGTCCACCTCGTCGAACTCGACGATGCCGAGCGTGCCCACACCCGCCGCGGCCATGTACATCAGCGCCGGCGAGCCGAGACCGCCGGCGCCCACACAGAGCACCTTGGCGTTCTTCAGCCGCTTCTGGCCGGCCATCCCGACGTCGGGGATGATCAGGTGGCGCGAGTACCTGCGGACCTCGTCGACGGAGAGCGCGGGAGCGGGCTCGACCAGCGGTGGCAGCGACACGGGGACTCCGTAAGCGTGTGAGAGCACAGTGGGTCTTCCGGTAACACTGCCACGCACCTCCTCATTCCGAGACACCCTGTCCGAGACGCGAGACGAGGTCGTCCCAGTAGCCGGGCAGCGCCTCCCATCCGGGCCGGTCGGTGAAGAACACCGAGGCCGCGCCCTGCCAGCGGGCGATCCGCAGGGCCTCGTCGAGGTGCGTCGGCGGTACGCCGTGGACCAGGTGGCAGAACCGCTCGGCGGGCTGCTCCGCGGTCCACTCGGCGACCTGCGACCAGCGGTAGTCCGCCCACGGGCCGGCGAAGGTGACGAGTTGGTCGGCGGCCTCGGCGTAGCCGGGGTGCGGGTGCGTGCCGATGCCGAGGACGGTGTGGGCGTCCGGGCAGAGCGCGCCGAGCGTCGTCGTGATCCGCAGGACCTCCGCCAGCCGGTCGCGGTCCGCGGGGCAGCCGGCGAGGTAGAAGCCGTCGACGCGGTACCACTCCAGGAACCGGTGGGCGTCCGTGATCAGCTCGCCGAACGGGCGCCGGCCCTGGCGCAGGTCGAGCCGGCCGAGGGTGCGCACCCGCGCCGACTTCAGCCGGCCCGCGGCCTCCAGGCAGTGCGGGTCGGGGCGGGCGCCGGGCCCGCCGGCGACGTCGAGCACCGTCCAGTGGACGG
>NZ_JACBXC010001510.1 GCF_013870535.1 Streptomyces phytophilus
CGCGTCGCCGGGCGTGCGCCCGGTCAGCAGGTACGTGTCGACGTGCTTGTTGACGCAGGCGTTCTCGCCGCCGGCGAGCCCGTGCGACCCGGCGTCCTTCTCCGTCACCAGGTCCGCCGAGCCGCCCAGCCGCCGCGCGAGTTCCCGCGCCCCGTCGTACGGCGTGGCCGCGTCCCGCTCGGCGGCGAGGAGGAGCACCGGCGGCAGCTCGCCCGCGTCGGTGCGGACGTCGAGGGGCTGCTGCCGCGGCCCGGCCCAGAACGCGCAGGGCAGGTTCATCCAGGCGTTCTCCCACGTCTCGAACGGCGCCACGCGCGCGAGCCGGCTGTTGTCGCGGTCCCAGGTCTCCCAGTCGGTCGGCCAGGGCGCGTCGTTGCACTCGACGGCGGTGTAGACGGCGTTGCCGTTCTCCTCGGCCGCGTTGTCCGAAGGGTCGTCGGCGGCGAACTCCGCCAGCGTCCCCGGCTTGCCGTCGAGGTAGTCGGCGAGCGCGGTGGCGGCCGGCGCCCAGTACCCGTCGGCGTACGCGGCGCGCAGGAAGCCCGCCTGCAGCTGGGCCGTGCCGATCCGCCCGGCCACCGGCTCCTTCTCGATCCGCTCGCGGGCCCGCTCGTACGCCGCCGCCACCTCCCACCGGCTGCGGCCGAGGTGGTAGACGTCGTCGTGCTTGGCGACCCACCGCTGCCAGTCGGCCCAGCGCTCCTCGAACGCGGCGGACTGGCGCAGGTTGTTGCCGTACCAGATCTGCCGCGGGTCGGGGTCGACCGGGCTGTCGAAGACCATGCGGCGCACGTGGTCCGGGTAGAGCACGGCGTACAGGCTGCCGAAGTAGGTGCCGTAGGAGGCGCCGAGGTAGGTGAGCTTGCGCTCGCCGAGGGCGGCGCGCAGCACGTCGAGGTCGCGGGCGTTGTTGAGGGACGTGTAGTGGCGCAGGCCGGCGATCCCGGCGCAGCCGTTGGCGTACGCGTGCGCCTTCTCGATACGGGCGCGCTTCTCGCGCTCCGAGGGGCGCTCCGAGGTGTTCGACGGCGCCCTCATGAACTCGTCGGGGTCCTGGCAGGACAGCGCGCCGGAGCGCTCGACGCCGCGCGGGGCGTAGCCGACGAAGTCGTACGCCGCCGCCAGCCGCCGCCACTCCGGGGACCGGCTCAGCAGCGGGAAGTACGTGCCGGAGCCGCCGGGTCCGCCGGGGTTGAAGACCAGCTTGCCCTGCCGCTCGGCGCGCGGTCCGGTGGCGCCGATGTGGCTGACGGTGAGCTTGAGCTGCCGGCCGCCGGGGTGGGCGTAGTCCAGCGGGACGGC
>NZ_JACBXC010001511.1 GCF_013870535.1 Streptomyces phytophilus
ATGGCGGGCACGCTGCGCGCGGAGGCGACGCTCGCCGCGGCGAACCTCGTCTTCGTCCTGCTGCTGGTGGCGGGCGGCGTGATCGTGCCGCTGGAGAGGTTCCCCGACGGCGCCCGCGCGGTGCTCGAAGTGCTGCCCGTCGCGGCGCTGTCGGACGGGCTGCGGGACGTCCTCCAGGACGGCGGCGGCATGCCGTGGGGCGACCTGGGGCTGCTCGCCGGCTGGGCGGTGCTGGGGCTCGCCGCCGCGGCGCGGTTCTTCCGCTGGGAGTGACCCGGCGCCGACCAGGGCCCACGGGCGTACGGGAACGGCCTCCTCCCCCCTCGTGAAACCGCGCACAAGGGGCGGCATACGATAGGCGCCGTGCTGAACCCCCTCGCCCTCATCGCCGAGCGCTGGACCCCGACGCAGAAGACGGTCCAGCGGGCGACGCTCTCCGCGGTGCTGATGAGCATCGTCATCGTCGTCACCGGGGGCGCCGTCCGGCTGACGGGCTCCGGGCTCGGCTGCGACACCTGGCCCAAGTGCTCCGACGACAGCCTGCTGGCGACGTCCGAGATGGGCATGCACGGCGCCATCGAGTTCGGCAACCGGCTGCTCACGTACGTGCTGTGCGCCGCCGTCGGCTGGGCCATCATCGCCGCCCGCGCCACCAAGCCGTGGCGCCGCGAGCTGACGCGGCTGGGCTGGCTGCAGTTCTGGGTCGTCATGGGCAACGCCGTCCTCGGCGGCGCCGCGGTGCTCACCGAGCTGAACCCGTACACCGTCGCCGCGCACTTCCTGCTCGCCACCGGGCTGATCACGATCACGTACCTCACCTGGCACCGCGCCCGCGAGGGCGACGGCGGGCCCGACATGCTCGTCGGGGCCGTGGTGCGCCGGCTGACCCGGGCGCTGGTGGCGGTGGCGGTCCTGCTGCTGGCCGCCGGCACCGTCGTGACCGGCACCGGGCCGCACGCGGGCGACTCCAGCGACGTGCCCCGGATGGGGTGGATCAGCTGGGACCACGCGGCGAAGGTGCACTCGGTCACGGCCTGGGCGGTGGTCGCCCTGACGGTCGCGATCTGGGTGACGCTGAAGCTCGTCGACGGCCCGGCGGGGCCGCTGTCCCGCACCCGGGACCTGTTCCTGGTGCTGATGTCGCAGGCCGTCGTCGGCTACGCGCAGTACCTGACGGACGTGCCCGAAGTCCTGGTCATGATCCACCTGTTCGGTTCGACGCTGGTGTGGATCGCGGTGCTGCGGGTGGTCGTCTCGCTGCGGCACCGGCCGCACGTGGAGCCCGCCGAGGTCCCGC
>NZ_JACBXC010001512.1 GCF_013870535.1 Streptomyces phytophilus
GGTCGACCCGGACGCCGCGCTGGACGAACTGCGCCGCGTGCTGCGGCCCGGCGGCCACCTGCTGCTCTCCACCCCCAACCTCGCCGCCTGGTACAACCGCGCGCTGCTGCTGGCCGGGGTGCAGCCGGTGTTCTCCGAGGTGAGCCTGCGCGGCATCCACGGCCGGCCCGGCAGCCAGGTCGTCGGACACCTCCGGCTGTACACGGCCCGTGCACTGAAGGGGTTCCTCGCCGCCTCCGGCTTTACCGTGGAGAAGGTGGCCGGCGCGCCGTACCACGACGTGCCCCGGCCGCTGCGGCCGGTCGACCGCGCCCTGTGCCTGGCGCCGTCGCTGGCCTCGATCCTGCTCGTCCACGCCAGGCGGGAGTAGCCGATGTGGTGGGGGGTTGCCGCGGCGCTGCTGGCGAACGTCTTCATCAGCTGCGGATTCGTACTGGAGAAGCGGGCGCTGTCCGCGCTGCCCGAACTGAGCGTGAAACAGCCGGCCCGCATGGTGCGGGTGCTGGTGTCCAGCCCGCTGTGGCTGGCGGGCTGCCTCAGCCTGGGGCTCGGCTTCGCCGCCCAGCTGCTCTGCTACCGCACGCTGCCGCTGGCCGCCGCGCAGGGGATCCTGGTCTCCGGTCTGGTGCTGCTGGTCCTGCTGTCGTCGCGGTTCCTCGGCGAGCGGCTGAGCGCACGCGAGATGGCCGGGGTGGCGGCGATCCTGCTGTCGCTGGGGATGATCGTGATGTCCCTGGACAAGGAGGCCGACACGGTCAGCACGTCGGCGCCGGCCGGGCGGTTCCTGCTGGTCGCGCTGCCGTCGCTGGCCGCGGGGCTGTGGCTGTACCTGGCGGCGGAGCTGCGCGCCAAGCGGCGGCACCGGGTCCCGACGACGGGCATCGCGTACGGGGTCGGGGTGGGCTTCCTGTACGGGGTCAGCTCGCTGACCATCAAGGGCGTCTCGGGTCTGGTGTCGGGCTCGGACCTGCCCGGCACCGCGGGCGACCTGCTGGCGTCGCCGTACCCGTACACGCTGCTGTTCACCGGGGCGGCGGGGCTCGTGATGTCGCAGGCGGCGCTGCAGCGCTGCCGGGCCTCGCTGATCGTGCCGGTGTGCACGACGGCCAACTGCCTGCACGCCGTCGCCGCGGGCACGTTCGTCTTCGGCGAGCCGCTGCCGGACGACGCGCCGCGGCTGCTGCTGCGGCTGGGCGGGATCGCGCTGGCCGTCTCGGTGCTGCTGACGCTGCCCCGCCACGACGAGCCGGGGCCGGAGGAGCCGCCGCAGGCGGAGCCCACGGACGACGGGACGC
>NZ_JACBXC010001513.1 GCF_013870535.1 Streptomyces phytophilus
CGCCTCGTCACCGCCGCCGTCCCCGGCGTCCCCGCGGACCAACTGCCGCCCGCCGACCTGCGGGCCTGCTGGAGCCGCGTCGCCGAGGCCGTACGCACCCTGCACGCGCTCCCGACCGCCGACTGCCCGTACCGCAGGGACCTGGACGACGTGATGGCCACCGCCCGCGACGTCGTCGCCCGCGGCGCGGTGCAGCCCGACTTCCTCCCCGAGGAGCAACAGGACACCCCGGCCGCGGAGTTGCTGGCCCGCCTCGAACCGCAGCTCCCCGGGCGCCGCAAGCAGGCCGCGGACGACACCGTGGTCTGCCACGGCGACCTCACGCTGCCGAACATCGTCCTCGACCCCGGCACCCTGGACGTGGCGGGCTTCGTCGACCTGGGCCGCCTCGGACTCGCCGACCGCCACGCGGACCTGGCGCTGCTCCTGGCCAACTCCCGCGAAACGTGGCCCGACGAGGCCGAAGCCCGGGCCCGGGACGCGGCGTTCGCCGAGCACTACGGCACCGCCCCGGACCCCGACCGCCTCCGCTTCTACCTCCACCTCGACCCCCTCACCTGGGGCTGAGGCGTCAGGCCGCCGCGTCCGCCCTGATCAGGCGGACGTGCGACTCCTGGAGGCCCTCCGGGAGCGCGTCCGGGCTGAACCAGTCCGCCGCCAGGATCTCGAAGCCGTCGAGCCGGAGCGTCCCGCCCACGTGCCGCGCCTCGTACGCGATCTCCGTGCGGAGCCGGTAGCCGCTGGTCACCCGGACCAGCCGGCCGGGTACGACGTCGAGGCCGGTCTCCTCGCGCACCTCGCGGACGACGGTCTGCGGGAACTCCTCGCCCTTGAGCGCGAAGCCGGTCGGCAGCCCCCACGGCCGGGAGTCCGGCCACATCCGGTGCTTGAGCAGCAGCACCTGCCCCTGCTCGTTGCGCACCACACCCGTCACGCCGACCATGAACTTCGCCTGCGTGAGCCACAGGATGCGCCACTGCAGAGGACCGCGCAGGAGCTTCCAGGCCCGGGCGACGACTCTCTTCATGTGCCGCATCCTCTCAGGAGCGGTCCGCGTCGCGACGGGCTCTGAGCGTACGGACCTTGTGGCGGTTGCCGCAGCGCTCCATCGAGCACCAGCGGCGCCGGCCCGGGCGGGAGGTGTCGGCGAAGAGGAGGTAGCAGCGGTCGCCCGCGCACTCGCGGATGCGGTGGGCGTACGGGCCCGAGAAGAGGTCGACCGCGTCGCGGGCGACGGTCGACAGGAGCTGGGCCGTCGGTGCCGGGTCCGGGGACCAGGACGCGGTGCCGTCGGG
>NZ_JACBXC010001514.1 GCF_013870535.1 Streptomyces phytophilus
CTGCGGATCCGGTGCATGCTCACGCCTCCTGCAGATCGGGCCGGCCGGCTTCGACGACGAACGAGCGGCGGGTGCTCACCGAGCCGTCCGGGACGGACACCCGGTCCACCACGAGGTAGTCGGCGCGCCACTCGCCGGGGGAGACGGTGCAGCGGACGTAGCCCCGCTGGCCGTTGTAGAACGCCAGGTGCGGGTTGGCCGCCAGCCACTCCTCGGCCTGCGGGGAGCTGTCGGCGCCGTTGCCGCCGGAGGTGATCGAGGTGGTGACGAACTCCGGTGCCACGGCGGGGGAGGAGGGGTCGGCGAAGTCCCGCTTGACGGTGCCGGCCATGTTGACGTGCATGTCGCCGGTGAGGACCACCGGGTTGGCCACGCGCCGCTCCGCGATGCCGTCGAGGAGGCGGGCGCGGGTGGCGGTGTAGCCGTCCCAGGCGTCGCCGTTGAGCTGCTGCAGCCCGGGGTCGGTGAGCCGGTCGAGCTGCATCATCAGCACCTGCTGGGTGAGGACGTTCCAGGTGGCGCCGGAGTCCGCCAGGCCGTCCAGCAGCCAGCGCTCCTGCGCGGCGCCGAGCATGGTGCGGGCCGGGTCGTCGCGGCGTGTGATGTCGATGGGGTCGCGGAACTGCCGGGCGTCCAGGACGTGGAAGCGGGCGAGGCGGCCGTAGTCGAGGGTGCGGTGCAGCCGCATGCCGGGACCCTGCGGCAGGGCGGAGGCGCGCAGCGGCAGGTGCTCGTAGTACGCCCGGAAGGCGGCGGCGCGGCGGCGCAGCAGGTCCTCGGGGGAGGCGCCGCTGAACGACGTCTCGCCGGCCCAGTTGTCCTCCACGTCGTGGTCGTCGACGGTGGCGATCCACGGGGCGGCGGCGTGCGCGGCCTGCAGGTCGGGGTCGGTGCGGTAGAGCGCGTAGCGCAGCCGGTACTGATCGAGCGTCAGGGTCTCGGCGTTGTGCGCGGCGGACAGGTCGGTCCCGCGCGGGCCGCTGGTGCGGCTCACCGGGTACTCGTAGATGTAGTCCCCGAGGTGCGCGACCAGGTCGAGGTCCTGCGCCGCGAGGTGGCGGTAGGCGGTGTAGAAGCCGTCCGACCAGCTCTGGCAGGTGGCGAACGCCAGCGTCATGGGGGTCAGCGAGCCGGCCGGCGGCGCGGTCTTCGTACGGCCCACGGCGCTCAGCTCGCCGCCGGAGCGGAACCGGTACCAGTACTCGCGCCCGGGCCGCAGGCCCGTCACCTCGACGTGGACGGAGTGGGCGAAGTCCCGCTTCGCGGCGGCCGTGCCGCGGCGTACCACCCGGCGC
>NZ_JACBXC010001515.1 GCF_013870535.1 Streptomyces phytophilus
GTCGAACGCGGCGTTGACCGCCGCGCCCACCAGTACGGCGAACGCCGAGACGCCGAACCACAGCAGCACCGCCACGGGCGCCGCCAGCGACCCGTAGATCGTCGGGCCCTCCACGGCGTTCAGCAGGTAGAGCCGTAGCAGCACGCTGCCCAGCAGCCACATGCCGAGCGCCACCAGCGCCCCGGGCAGGTCCTCCCGCCAGGGGGAGCGCACGGGGACGGCCGCGTGGTAGAGCGTCGTCAGGAAGGCGACCGACAGCACGACGACGACCGGCCAGTACAGCACCCGTACGGCGGTCTCGCTCCACGGCAGCAGCTGCACCACCGCGTCCGGGCCCGCCACCATCAGCGGCAGCGCGACCACGCCGATGACCAGCGCCACGAGGTACAGCCCGAACGCCAGCAGACGGGTCCTGACGATGCCGCGGTGGCCTTCGAGCCCGTACATGATGGTGATGGTGTCGATGAAGACGTTCACGGCGCGCGAGCCCGACCACAGCGCGAGGGCGAAGCCGAACGAGATCAGGTCCGCACGGCCGCCGCGGGTGACGTCGTCGAGCAGCGGGCGGACGATCTGGTCGACGCCCTTGGCCGTCAGGACCGTGTCGGAGGCGTCGATGATGTTGTGCCGGATGGTCTCGACGTCGATGAGCCACTGGTCGAAGTAGCCCAGCAGGCCGAGGAGGCCGAGGAGCAGCGGCGGCAGCGACAGCAGGCTGAAGAACGCGGCCTCGGCGGCGAGGCCGATGACGCGGTGCTCCATGCAGGTGTTGACGGTGTCCTTCAGCAGCAGCCACGCGACGCGGCGCTTGGGGAGGTTCTGGTACAGGACGCGGGCCCGGCCCAGCCGGCTGCGGGGTCCGCCGCTTCCGCCCTGTTCCGCGCCCGTTTCCCGTTCTGCTCCCACCTGCCTACCGTAGCTGTCATGGCAGCAGGTACTCATACGGTGACGAACCAGGCACCGCCCCTGGTCGGCTACGACGTCTACGCCGCGGACGCGGCCCTCACCGAGGCGGTGGAGCGGTACGTCGCGCCCGAGCGGCACGCCGCGGCGCACGCGGAGCTGACCGCCCTCGGCCGCGCGGCGGGCTCCGCCGAGGTGCAGCGGTGGGGCGTCGAGGCGAACGCCTCGCCGCCCGTGCTGCGCACCCACGACCGCTACGGCCACCGCCTCGACGAGGTCGGCTTCCACCCCTCCTGGCACCGACTGCTGGAGCGCGGTGTCGCCGCCGGGCTCACCGACGCCTGGGGCCGCCCGGACGGGCACGTGCGGCGGGCGGCAGGGTTCCTGGT
>NZ_JACBXC010001516.1 GCF_013870535.1 Streptomyces phytophilus
CTGGGCGCGTCGGCCGTGATGCTGCCGGACGACTCGGTGTTCGACACGGCGGCCGGCCTGTACGCGGCGGCCTCCCGGGACCTGTTCGTCTCGCCGCGGCTGCTGCGCCGGGTGTCGCGGCGGCTGAGCGACGTGCTCAGCGGGCCGCTGACCGTCGCGGTCGACGTGCTGACCGAACGGGAGCAGCGGGTGCTGAGCCTGATGTCCGCGGGCATGTCCAACGGGGCCATCGCCCGCTCGCTGTGCATCAGCCCGGCGACGGTGTCCACGCACGTGGGGCACATCCTGCGCAAGCTGGGCGCCGGGAACCGGACGCAGGCGGTGATCGCCGCGCTGCAGCAGTCGCTGATCGCGCACCCGGCGCACCGCGCCTGAGGCAGGCGCGGCACGCCGGGTGCGGAGACGGTCGCGTACGGCCGGCGCGTACCGGCGCCGCGCGGGGGCACCGGGTGCGGCCGTCAGGTGCGGCGGTGGGGCGGCAGTTCGTGGAAGTCCGACGCGAAGAGCGTGCGCGGCTCCTCCTCCTCGTCGAAGCCGCCGGAGGACACCACGAGGAACTGCACCTGCCGGGAGCCCGGCGGGTGCGGGCAGTGGTGCGTGACGAACGTGAGCAGCGCCAGATAGGGGATGGTCAGCTGGAGCACCTCGATGCGCTTCTCGTCCAGCGCGAGCTGGGTCAGCTCCGAGACCGTGTCCGGCAGCAGCTTCTCCACCCGCCGGCCGGGGTGCCAGAGCATGTGCCGGATCGTGCGCCGCTCCAGCATCGGGTACTCGGACCACTCGGTGGTGCCGCCGTCCGCCAGCCGCTCGCGCTTGAGCACGTGGATGTCGGAGCGGCCGGGGTTGGGGGCGAAGAACGTGGTGACGGGGATCGCGGTGTTGATGGGGTCGATGCGGGTGAGGAACCTCGGGGTCTTGCGGAACTGCTTGGCCGCGGTGAGCCCCAGCCAGGAGGCGAGCACCCCGTAGAGCCCGTAGCGGGCGGCGGTGCGCGGGAGGGCGGTGGGGGCGGTCATGCGCTCTCTCCTCGGGCGCTGTCGGGGGCCGGGTTCTTCGCCGCGGCCTTCGGGGATACGGCCTTCGGGGGTGCGCCGCGGGCGGCGCCCTTCGCCGCGCGCGTACGCGCCCACTCCACGGCCCGTACGACGTGCGCCGCGTGCGCCTCGTCCAGCACCAGCGACTCGTGCCCCGCCTCCTCGACGACGTCGTGCCGCGACACCGTCGACAGCAGCGCCAACTCGCGCTGGAACTCGGCGTGCAGCGGGTCGCTGCGCACCGTCTCGCCGGCGGTC
>NZ_JACBXC010001517.1 GCF_013870535.1 Streptomyces phytophilus
GCGCCCGTACCCCCGGGGCGAGGTGGAACTGCTGGAAGACGAAGCCGATGGTGCGGGCCCGCAGGGCCGACAGCTCCCGGTCGGTCAGCTCGTCGATGTCGTGGCCGTCGACGCGGACGGCGCCGGTGGTGGGGCGGGTGAGGGTGCCCATGATGTGGAGCAGGGTGGACTTGCCGGAGCCGGACGGGCCGACGACGGCGAGCAGTTCACCGCGGCCCACGGTCACGTGGGCACCGGTCAGGGCGTGCACGTCCGCGTACGCCTTGGACACGCCGCGCAGCTCCAGGACCGGGGTGGCAGGGGGGTGGTGCGCATCGGTCACTTCGGGACTCCCACGACCATGCCGGCGGTGACGCCGTCGCCGGCGACCTCGACCATGCCGCCGGCGAAGATGCCCAGTTCGACGGGTACGTACGCGATGCCCTTGGCGCCGACCGTCTCCAGCGCGTAGCCGCCCTCCCGCAGCGCCACCAGGGCGTTGATCGGCACGGCGAGTACGTCCTCGCGGGTCTCGGCGGTGACGGTGACGTCGACGGGTGCGGCCTCGTAGCGGCCCAGTTTCTTCTGCTTGCCGACCGCCAGGGTGACCGGCAAGGTGGCCTCCGTGCCGGCACCGGATCCCGGGTCGCCTCCGCCGCTGTCGGAGGGCTCGGCGGCGGCCGCGGTGCCCACGTCGGTGACCTCGGCGTCCACGGTGGTGCCGTCGGGCAGTTCGACGGCCGCCCCGGTGCCCTCGTCGACCAGGTCCTCGTACTGCACCTCCAGGTCCACGGTGACGATCCGCTCGGTGCCGGTCCAGGTCAGGATGTCCCCGGAGGGCGCGCTGCCGCGTACGGCCTGGACGTCGGCGATCCGCCTGGCCCCGGCGGCGACGACGGCGTCTCCGGTGGCGACGGTGCCGGTCTGCTCGCGGCCGAGGTCTTCCTGCCAGCTCTCGACGGCGCTCGCGGTGCCGTCGGTGTACGTGTCGTCGGCGGTGAAGCCGGAGTGGCCGAGCGCGGCGAGGTTGGCTTCGAGCATCTGGACGTCCTTGCCCTCCGCTCCCACGTCGAGCGTGCGGTAGAGGGGGGTCGAGCCGTACAGCAGCGGCACCCTGGCCTCGTCGATGCTGTAGACGGCCGCGCCTCGCTCGACGACGTCGCCCGCGTCCGGCAGCCAGGTCACGACGCCGCTGCCGGCTTCGGAGGCTCCGTCACTCTGCGCGTCTTCGGGGGAGGCTGCTCCGGAGCCGGTCGCGGGTGGGGCGGGGGCGGCGGCCCGGACGGCGGTGGCGGGCCCGTAGCCGAGGCTGC
>NZ_JACBXC010001518.1 GCF_013870535.1 Streptomyces phytophilus
CGCGGGGTCGAGCGGCGCCGGGGCCGCCAGGGCGGGGAAGTGCGGGACGACCTCCTCGGCGAGTTGGGCGACCGCCTCCGCCGCGGGGCGGCGGCCGTGCTGGACGCCGAGGGCGGCGTGGTTGACGCCGGCTTCCCGCCAGCGGCCGAGGAGTTCGACCAGGGCGCGCGTGCCCGTACGCAGGACGAAGCCGCCGCGCAGCGGGGTGGGCGGGTGGCCGGGGTCCTCGACCAGGTCGATCCACTCGTTGGTGGCGACCGGGCGGAACTCGCCGCCGGGGACCAGTGCCCGCCAGTCGGCGAGCTTCTGCCCGAGGCGCTGCGGGCCCGCGGGGTCGGCCGTGGCGGAGGGGTACACCAGCCACCCGTCCGCGTACTCGGCGATCCAGTCGCGGGACTGCTGCGAGGATCCGGTGACCAGCAGCGGCACACCGCCGGACACCGGCTTCGGCAGCAGATGGGCACCGCCGGTGCCGTCCAGGGCGCCGTCCCCCAGGAGGTCCCGGAACGACGCGACCGCCTCCCGGTAGCGGGCGCCGCGCTCGGCGTGGTCCAGGCCGTACGCGGGGAACTCCACCGGGCGGTCGCCGGAGGCGATGCCGAGCACCAGCCGGCCGCCGCCGAGGTGGTCGACGGACGCCGCCTGCTTGGCGAGGTCGATGGGGTGGCGCAGCGGGAAGATCACGCTGCCGGCCGCCAGCGAGATCCGGGAGGTGTGGGCGGCGAGCCAGGTCAGGGCGGTCCACGGGTCGTAGACCTGCCCCACGTCGCCGAACGTGGGGTCGGCCAGGGGTACGTCCCGGACCCACGCCGCGGCGAAGCCGCCGCGCTCGGCGTCCTCGACGATCTTCGTCTGGCCGCGCAGTCCCGCCATGTCGCCGGCGTAGGGCCACAGGGGCAGGAACAGCCCCACGGTCAGCTCGCCGGGGGCGAACATGCGCCCGTAGCCGGGGTGGTTCACCCAGGAGGAGGCCGGTGCTGCAGCTTTCATCGATACCCATCCATCACTCTGGTTGGAACGTTCACTCCAGAGCATACGGCACGATTGGATCGAACGTTCCAGCCAGTAGACTCGGCGCCATGGCAGCCACCGCACCGCGCGACCGCGGGACCGACGCCGGCACCCGCCGCCGGATCATCGAGGCCACGTCCCTGCTGCTCCAGCAGCAGGGGTACGAGAGCACGTCGGTCAAGCGCATCGCCGCCGCCGCCCAGGCGTCGCCCAGCTCCGTGTACCACTTCTTCCCCGGCGGCAAGCAGGAGCTGGCCGTCGAGGCGATGCGCCACGGCG
>NZ_JACBXC010001519.1 GCF_013870535.1 Streptomyces phytophilus
CGGTCACTGGGGGTGTCGAGTGGGCCGCCGACGGCGGCTTCGGCATCGCCGGTGCTGCCCGCGGAAGGCGACTGCGCTTCCGAAGGCTCAATCGGTTCGAGCATGCGGGCGGTTCTCCCGTCACGCCCCCGGGCGCCACCCCCCGTACGACGGCGGCGCCCGTGCCGTGCACAGGGCCACCGCCCGGGACGTATGCGCCGCGCGAGGGCTCTTGTCTCGCTCGCCGGACCCGCCCTCCTCGGGCGGACCGGCGAAAGTCTGCTGGTCCATGCGCCTGCCGGGTCCGGGGTGGCTCCCTCGTCCACCGGCGGCGCTTCGACACCGTCCCTACCCGGTGCCGTCCCCTGCCGTGGGCGGGGTTCCACTCGCGACCTGCGGTGTGGCGGCGAGGGCCGTGGCATCGTCGCGGTCCGGCGCAAGCGGATCGGTCACCGTGCCGGTCTCCGGGTCGAGCGGCCCCTGCGCCAGCCTGGTCACCGCTGCCGGGACCGGCGGCGCCAGGTCAGCCGCGACTCGCAGGCCGGACAGGACGTCGTCAGGTCGTACGGCAGGTGTCAGGTGCCGCACTACCAGCCGCAGTATCGCACAGGGACCCGCCTGCGGCCTATCGCCCCCGTCCGGGAGCACGTCGAGCGCGGCCACCGCGCCGCGTGTGTCGAAGGTCCTCATCCCCTTCTTGGTCTGCCGTTCCACCTCGACCGCCTCCGCGGCCAGGAAGGCGCGTACCGCCTCCTCGGCCGTGGCGGGCGGCACGCCGTCGAGCCGTAGCTCCCACACCGAGGCCCCCAGCCGGTCGGCGAGTCCCGGGGCGCGGGCCTCGACGGCGTCGACGACGTCGAGTCCTTCGGGCAGGGACTCGTCGAGCAGCGCGCGCAGCAGCTCCGGGTCACGGGCCTCGCTGAGCGCGATCTCCAGGTACTCGGCCTCGCTCGCGGTGCCCGTGGGGGCCGCGTTCGCGTACGAGACCTTGGGGTGGGGGGTGAAGCCCGCGGAGTACGCCATGGGCACCTCGGCCCGGCGCAGCGCCCGCTCGAAGGCGCGCTGGAAGTCGCGGTGGCTGTTGAACCGGAGGCGGCCGCGCTTGGTGTAGCGGAGTCGGATGCGCTGCACCGGGGGTGCGGGCGGCGGGCCTTCGGGCTGTCGCTTGCCCAGAGTCGTTCAGTCCTTCGTCCGAGAGCTTGTCCTGCCCCCAGGGTACGTGCCCGCTTTTCCGGCGGCTGCGCTCCGTCGGTCTTTCATCTGGGTCGTACGCACGCCGCGTTGGCCGCCGGCGCCGCCGCGGAACGGGC
>NZ_JACBXC010000152.1 GCF_013870535.1 Streptomyces phytophilus
GCCCGTCACCGTATCGCCCGCGCTACTCCCTGCCCGCCGACGTGAAGCTGACGTCCGCGTTCCGCGGCCCCGCGACCTGACCGGCCAGCGGCTCCAGCAGCGCCCGCTCCGCCTCGCTCAGCTCGACCACCGTCGCGGCCGCGTTCTCCTCCACCCGCGACGGCTTCCGCGTCCCCGGGATCGGCACGACCGCCATCCCCCGCAGGGAAGCCTGCCCGTGCAGCCACGCGAGCGCGATCTGCGCCGGGGTGGCCCCGTGCGCCTCGGCGATCTGCCGCAGCGGCGCGAGCAGTTCGGCGTTCTTCGCGCCGTTGCCGCCGGTGAAGCGCGGCATCGTGCGGCGGAAGTCGTCGGCGGTCAGCTCGGCCTCGGCGTCGACGAACGAGCCGGTGAGGAAGCCGCGCCCGAGCGGCGAGTACGGCACGAAGGCGACGCCCAGCTCCTGCGCCGCGGGCACCGCCGTGCGCTCCACGTCCCGGCTGAAGACCGACCACTCCGACTGCACGGCCGCGATCGGGTGCACGGCGTGCGCGGCACGCAGCTCCGCGCCGGTGACCTCGCTCAGCCCCAGCTGCCGCACCTTGCCCTCCTGGACCAGCTCGGCCATGTAGCCGACCACGTCCTCGATCGGCACCCGCAGGTCGCGGCGGTGCATGTAGTACAGGTCGATGGTCTCCACGCCGAGCCGGCGCAGGCTGGCCTCGATGCAGGAGCGCAGATAGGGCCGGTCGTTGCGGATCAGGCGCTTGTGCGGATCCGCGGGGTCGGTGGAGAGCGAGAACTTGGACGCCAGCGTGACCGCGTCCCGGTTGGCGCGGATGAAGGGGGCGATGAACTTCTCGTTCTCGCCGTCGCCGTACATGTCGGCGGTGTCGTACAGGGTGACGCCGAGTTCGAGTGCGCGGTCCAGGGTGGCGCGGGCGGCGTCCGCGTCGGTGGGCCCGTACGCGAAGCTCATGCCCATGCAGCCGAGTCCCTGGACGCCGACCCGAGGCCCGTCGGTGCCGAGGGGGACGGTGGCGACGGTGCTGTTCATGGCGTGCATCCGGATGCTGCTCCCTCGTAGAATTCGATCTTGAAGTCGAGAACGGCGAGCGTCGTCCGCAGATCCTCGATCTGCTGCCGGACCACCTCGCGGTGCTCGCGGAAGAGCTGGGTGCGCTCGGGCATGGTCTGGTCCCCGGCCCGCACCAGCTCGGCGTAGCGGACCATGTCCGCCACCGGCATCCCGGTGAGCCGCAGCTTGCCGATGAGGTCGAGCCAGTCGAGGTCGCCGTCGGTGTAGAGGCGCTGCCCGGTGTGCGAGCGGTGGACGCCGTTGAGCAGCCCGATGCGCTCGTACCAGCGCAGGGTGTGAGCGCTCAGCCCGGTGTACGAGGCGACCTCGCTGATGGAGTAGTGATCTTGGCCCACGGGGCGCACCCGGGCCGCTGTGGTCAGGCTCATTACCGGCTCCCCACTCTCGACGCGTCGAAGCTACTGACTTGGAGTGCACTCCAAGCAACAACATATGCCCGGGTTAGGCTCGGCGCATGGACAGCCTGCTTGTGATCGAGTCGTGGCCCGTCGATACGGCGGCCGCCGCGGCCCTGCGCGCCGACGGCTCCCTCGCCGGGACGCACGGCCCGGCGGACCACCGCTTCTACCTGGCGTCGGTGACGAAGCCCCTGGTGGCCTACGCCGCGCTGGTGGCCGTCGAGGAGGGCGCGATCGAGCTGGACGAGCCGGCGGGCCCGGAGGGCTCGACCGTACGGCACCTGCTGGCGCACACCTCCGGCCTCGGCTTCGACGAGCACCGTGTGATGGCCCCGCCCGGCACCCGCAGGCTGTACTCGAACGCGGGCTTCGAGGTCCTCGGCGACCACCTGGCCAAGGCCACCGACATACCGCTGGCCGAGTACGTGCGCGACGCGGTCTTCGTGCCGCTGGGCATGGCGGCGACGAGCCTGGACGGCTCGCCGGCGCACGCGGCGACGTCGACGGTGGCGGACCTGGCCCGCTTCGCGGGCGAACTGCTGGTGCCGCGGCTGATCTCGGACGAGACGCACGCGGAGGCGACGTCGGTGCAGTGGCCGGGTCTGAAGGGGGTGCTCCCCGGCTTCGGGCACAGGAACCCGAACGACTGGGGCCTGGGCCTGGAGATCCGCGACGGCAAGTCGCCGCACTGGACGGGGTCCACGTCCTCCCCGCGGACGTACGGCCACTTCGGCCAGTCGGGCACGTTCCTGTGGGTCGACCCGGAGGCACCCACGGCGGCGGGGCACGGGGCGGCGTGCGTGGCGCTGACGGACAGGAAGTTCGGCGAGTGGGCGGCAGAGGTGTGGCCGCCGTTCACGGACGGGGTGCTGGCGGAGCTGGCCGCGGGAAGGTGACCTCTGCCGCGCGGTGGGCGGCGCTCGGCGGCCGATGCTCAGCGGACGAGTTGGAGGGCCTGCTTCGTCAGCTCGCGGTCGTCGAGGGCGAAGGTGCCGGTGTGCAGGGCGTCGTGGCCGTACATGGGTGCGGCGAGTTCGATACGGCGGTCCGCCCGAAGCCGCCAGCCGGCGTCGGTGAGGTCGAGGCGGGGTCCGGAGCCGCCGATGCGGGCGGACCAGCCGGTGCAGATGACCCAGCCGGCGCAGGCGTTCTGGTGCCCGCCGCGGGAGCCGTAGAGGCCCTGGGGGTGGTGCTCGGCGGCGACCGCCAGCAGGTCGGGGTGCTCCAGCTCGGGTACGGGCAGGACGCCGACGATGGCGGTGGTGCCGAAGTGGCCGGTGGTGGTGTAGGCGAGCAGGCAGCGGCGGTCGGGCCAGCGGTGGGTGAGCGGGAAGACGGTGACCCGGCCGGTACCGGTCTGCTCGCTGCCCATGGCACTCCTGTCGCTCCGCGCCGGCCCCCGCGGCACCGCAGCCGCGGGGACCGACATTCCTGATATCTCAGCGATGGCCCGGAGACGGGTTGCCGCCGCCTCCGTCGCCGTCCTCGATGTCGGTGTTGTCGTCCTCGTCCCCCGGGTCGGCCCGGGCGGTCCCAGGGTGGTCGTGCGCCAGATACGCGCCGGTGCAGGAAGTGTTGGTCTTCGCCATGCCCGGCAACGTAGAGGCGGAAGGTTGGGGGCGACGACGGGGTTTTCTCGGGTTTTCTCGCACCCCTTCTTGCGTCCCTCGTTTTTTCTCGCGAAGGTGCTAGCACTGTGTAGCGGAAGCGGTACAGGGTGACGATCCTGGGTTGGTCCAGCCCCAGGAAAGGACCACCCCATGACCCGACGACTGCGCTTCAACGGCACGGGCAGCGGCGAAGGGAGCTGTCCGGCGGTACACGAAGACGTCGACAGCGGAGAGGTGATCGTGCACGGGCCGCGGCTCACCGATCCCCGCGCGATCGCCCAGCTCCAGCACCTCGACGAGGACGAGGTGCCGATCGTGGTGCCGAGGAACACGCTGATCGACTTCGGTCCGAAAGCGCGCGACGAGGGGCCCCGCGTCCTCGACCCCGACCAGTTCGCCCGCCTCTTCGAGAACTTCGAGCACTCCGCGTGGCACCTGGAGATGCGTCGTCGCTACGCCGTCGACGAACAGGGCGACGACTGGGCTCAGTTCATCGCCGGTCAGAAGCCCACGTGGGATCTCGACACCCCCTGGTGCCGAACGATCAGCGCCAAGACCCGGGACGGCGCGTACGTCGGCCGGGTGCGGATCCTCGACAACCCGCCCACCCCCGGGCAGCTCTTCTTGTTGGCGTACTCCGAGAAGAACGCCGCGCTCGGCGAGGACGTCCGCAACATGTGGCGGGTGGACGCCGAGCGCGTAAATCTGCCGCCGGAAGACTTCTGGATCTTCGACTCGCATATCGTCGCCCTGTGCCTCTTCGACACCGACGACCAGCTCACCGGCGCCGAGTTGATCACCGAGCCGGTACGCGTCAACCAGTACAACCGGCTCCGTGACATCGCGCTGCACTACGCCACGCCGTACGAGCAGTTCGCCGAACATCTCGCCGACCAGGAGGCGTAGAGCGGGTGGGCGCCGGTGAGCACGGATTACCAGCAGGCTCGCGAAGCGCTCGGCGCCCGGCTCCGGGAGCTGCGTTACTCGACGCCCGACGGCCGGCTCACCGGTATCGCCCTGGCTCGCGCGCTCGGCTGGCCCAACTCGAAAGTGTCGAAGCTGGAGTTGGGCAAGCAGACCGCCACCCCGGAGGATCTTCGCGCGTGGGCGGATGCGTGCGGCCAGCCCGAGAGCTATCAGGAGTTGCGGGCCCGGCTCGCCGGGTTCGAGTCGCACATCCGGTCCTGGCGCCGCCAGTTGGTCGGCGGCCACGCCCCCGTGCAGAACACCCACAACCAGGTCCAGGCGCAGGCCGCCGTCCTCCGCGCGTGGGAGTCGTCATGGATCGTCGGCGTGCTCCAGACGCCCGACTACGCGCGCGCCGTACTCACCCGCGCCGTGGAGCTGCACCGCTCACCGCGTGACGTCGAGGAGGCAGTACGGGCGCGGATACGGCGGCAGGAACTGCTCTACCAGCCCGGGCGCCGCTACCACATCCTCCTGTGGGAAGGCGTGCTCCGAGCGCTGGTGTGCCCGCGGGCCGTGCTCGCCGCCCAGCTCGACCGCCTCGTCGGCGTCATCGGTCTGGACACCGTCGAACTGGGCATCGTGCCATTCACCGCCCCCCTCAAGCAGCCCCCCGCCGTGGGCTTCTGGATCTACGACGACCGCCAGGTGATCGTGGAGACCTGGCACGCGGAACTGTGGCTCGACGATACCGATTCCGTGGCAACGTACGTGAGGGCGTGGAAGGCGATACGCGACAGTGCCGTGTACGGCGCCGAGGCACACCGGGTCATCGCCCGTGCCCGGAGCATGCTCAATCCGTAGTGACGGCGTGTCCCGTGTCACTGGGCGGCGCTAGGCTGGCGGCCGAGTGACAGTGGAGGGGGAGAAGTCCATGCTTTTCGGGTTCGGCAGCGTATTAGAGAAGTTGGTCACGGTCGCGGGTGTGGTCGTCGCGGCGGTCGCGGTGGTGAAGCTGGCCGAGGAGACCGAACCGGCGGAGGCCGAGGCGGCGGCGGGCGCGGCAGGGGACGGCGCGCCCGAGGACACCCGGCCCGCGGAGGCGTGAGGCGGCCTCTCTACGGTCCGGGCGGTACGGCGGGCAGCTCAAACCAGACGGTCTTGCCGATCCCGTACGGCCGCGGATAGGCCCCCCACCGCGAAGCCAGCGCCGCCACCAGCGCCAGCCCCCGGCCCGACTCGTCGTCGGGCCCGGCCTCGCGCGGCACGGGCAGTTCGCTGTCCCCCGCGTCGGAGACCTCGACGCGCAGTCCGCCGTCCCCGAGCACGCAGCGGGCGGCGATGTGGCGTCCGCGCGGGGCGTGTGCGTGGAGGCACGCATTGGTCAGTAGTTCGCTGACCAACAGCACGGCGGTGTCGGCTGTTTCGGGCGGCAGCTTCCACTCGCGTGCCTGCTCGGCGAGGAGAACACGGGCACGGGCGGGGCTGCGGCGGCTCGTCGGCAGCCGCCACACGATGTCCGGAGGGAAGGGGGTGGGATCTTTGAGGTTCACCTCTCACAGAGTGGTTGCCGCTCGCTACTGTGAGTAGGAACAGGGGGGGTCCCTGGACCTCCGTACCCCTCAACGGCGAGGTGAACGCGGTGACTACGCTCGAAAACTCCCAGCCCCCGGTGCAGTGGCGGTACTGCGGCAACCAGACCAAGCGGTGGCGCACGCGCGCGGGCGTGAGCCGCGAGGAGTTGGCGAACGAGGCGGGGTACGGGCTCGACTACGTGAAGATGATGGAGCAGGGCCGTCGTCGGCCGACGCCGCGGTTGTTGCAGGTGGCGGATGAGATGTGCGATGCGCAGGGGCTGTTGTTGGCGGCGTTGGCGTACTTGCAGCCGGAGAAGTTCGCGTCCTACTCGCATGAGTTCATGGCGTACGAGGCGGAGGCAGCATCGCTGATCTGGTACGAGCCGAGGTATGTCCCGGGCCTGTTGCAGACGGAGGAGTACGTCCGCGCAGTGCTGTCGGCATTCGTGCCACCGCTGGACGAGGAGACGTTCGAGCAGCGAGTAACGGCCAGGCTGGAACGTCAGAAGCTGCTGGGAATTTTGAACCGCTCATTCAGCTTCGTCATCGAAGAGGCAGCACTGCGCTGCCGCTTCGGCGGTGAAGAAGTCTACGAACGGCAGTTGCGCAGGCTGTTGGAGGCCGCCGAGCAGCGCAACGTCACGGTGCAGGTGATGTCCGCCGCGAGCGGCATCCATCCCGGCTTCCGGGGGCCGTTCGTCATCGTGGAGACGCCGCAGCACGAGCACCTCGCCTACGAGGAAGGCCAGACCACAGGAGTCCTCTACGCTGATCCGGAGAAGGTCAGCACCGTGATGCGTCGCCATGACATGATCGCCCGCGAGGCCCTGTCCCCACAGGACTCCCTACGGTTCATCACGCAGCTCCTGGAGGAGCGATGAAGGACGAGCTCGACTGGTTCAAGTCCAGCTACAGCAATGACGAAGGCGGCGCCTGCGTCGAGATGGCCCCCACCTCAGACGCCGTCCACGTCCGTGACTCCAAGGACCCCGACGGCCCCCACCTCTGCTTCACCCCCGAAGCATGGTCCGCCTTCGTCTCCCACGCCACCACCACCCTGTCGTAGCTACGCCCCCTCGGCGGCGGGTCGCGCCGCCCCGGGGCACAGCAGCGGGAGGAAGACTTCGTCGACGATCTCGGCGATCGACTCCGCGGTGATCGAGCCCCGTACGAGCACCTCGTTGCGCATGAGATCCAGCGGCAGTGCGATCCGGCGCTCGGTCAGCCGCGAGGGGTCGACCTCGCCGCGGTCGACGGCCCGCCCGACGAGCACCGCCACTGGGCCGCGGTGGACGTCGCCGAGCAGCTCGGAGCGGATCAGGGCGAAGAGTTCGGGGTCGCGGGCGCTTTCGGCCAGCAGTCCCCACAGCACGTCGGTGTCGATGTCGGCGAATCTGTCGGCCAGCTGCTGGAGCAGGTGGACGACGTCCGAGCCGACTTCGGCGAGCTGCTCCCGCACCGCCTGCATGATTGCCGTTTCGAGCGCCTTGCCGCGGCGCCGGGTTGCGGGCGGCGTCCGGAACGGCGCAGCCGCCGCTACGGGCCCCGGGCCGGACCGCGGGTGGGCGGCGGGCTCGGTTCACTGCGGGGATGACGATCTCCACGAGTGGGTCGACGCCGTCCCAGCGTTTGTCCCCGGCCAGTACCGCGGAGGCACCCGTTGCCGTCGCCGTTGCGATCACCAGAGCGTCCGGCAGCCGGAGTACCTTCCGCTGTGCCCCGAGCGCCGCCGCCACGCGGGCGATACGGCGGTCGAGAGGGAGTACGTCGACGGCGATGCGGGGATGGCGAGTTCGTGTCCGTCCTGCCGCTTCGACGGCACGGCCTGCCGGGCGGACGCACCTCCAGCCGCTCCGACGCGCACTGCCGTGCGTTCAGCGCGCCGGGCTCAGGCCCGTCACCGCCAGGTGGAAGAGGCGGTTCGCCTCGGGGGCGGGGGTCGGGTGGTGTTCCGTGGCCAGGGTGATGCCGACGATCAGGGTGATCAGGTCGGCGACGGTGGCGTCGGGTGTCACCGTGCCGTCCCGTACGGCGCGGTGCAGCAGCGGGTCCGCCGCCTCCTCCAGCGCTGCCGCGCAGGTGTTGCCGCGTACGGGGTCGGTGCCGGCGGTGTCGTAGGACAGGGCTGCGGCCAGGCCGCGGGCGGTGACGCAGTAGGCGACGACGTCGTCGAGCCATCGCAGGAGGGCCTTGCGGCTGTCGGGTTCGGCGGTCAGGTCGTGGGCGCGCAGGCGCAGGGTCTCGATCCGGTCGTGGGAGACCGCTTCGAGCAGGGCGCGGCGGGTGGGGAAGTGGCGTCGTACGGTCGCGGAGCCGACGCCCGCGGTGCGGGCGATCTGTTCCAGGGAGGCGTTCGCGCCCTGTGCGGCGACCTCTTCCGCGGCGACGGCGAGGATGCGCGTGTAGTTGCGCCGGGCGTCTGCGCGCTGGGTGCCGGGCATGGCGTCTCGTCTCCGGGTTTACTAAGTGGCGGGGCCCGCCGTATCGTACCCGAGAGCTAAACGGCGGGCCCCGCCGTTTTCCCCGGCCGCCATACGAGGAGCGCCATGTCCGCAGATCCCGCACCCGTCCTGGTCACCGGCGCCACCGGCAGGCAGGGCGGCGCCACCGTCCGCGCCCTGCGGGCGGCCGGTGTTCCCGTCCG
>NZ_JACBXC010001520.1 GCF_013870535.1 Streptomyces phytophilus
GTCAGGCCGCGGGCGCCCCGGGCCAGGTGAAGGTGGCGACCGCGCCCGCCGGCAGCTCGTACGTCAGCGACGCGCCGTTCTCCGTGACCGAGAACGTCCGGGTGCCGCCGGTGGCGTTGAGCACGACCGCGGCGCGGGAGCCGTCGGGGTTCTCGAAGACCACGTTCTGCACGCCGCCGGGCCCCTCGGTCGTCGACCCGACGCGCACGGCGCCGCGGTCGACGAACTTCGAGACGTGGCCCAGCAGGTAGTACTCCGCGTTCTTCGTGACCGTGCCGCCGTCGACCTCGACCACGCCGTTGCAGCGGGTGCCGCAGTGCCCGAAGTGCGGCCCGCCCCCGGAGTCGAGGGCGAGGTTCCAGATCACCACGGTCTCCGAGCCGGCGCGCAGGCTGCGGATGACGAGGTTCTCCGTCTGCCACTTGAGCGTGTCGGCGAACGTCCGCGAGGCGTCGTCGCTGTCGGTGCCCGAGCACTCGGTGAAGAACACCCGGTGGCCGGCGTCGCGCACCTGCTGCTGCGCCTCGGGCGAGCCGCCGTAGCAGTGGAACGCCGCGCCCTGCACGCGGTCCAGGTCGCCGGTGGCGTCCAGCACCTGGAGCGGGTAGTCGGGGCGGTCCCAGTTGTGGTCGTAGACGAAGAGCTGCGTGCCGAGCCCGGCCGCGGCGAGCCTGCCGTCCAGCACGCGCAGGAAGTCGGCCTGCTCGGACGCCGACATGCCCATTGAGGGGTACGAGGTCTCGAACAGCGGCTCGTTCGCCACCGTCAGGTCGTCGACCGGCACCCCCGCCTCCGCGTACGCCTCCAGCGCCTTGACCAGGTAGTCGGCGTAGTCGCCGTAGTGCTCGGGCGCGAGGCTGCCGCCCTCCAGCTTCCCGGAGTCCTTCATCCAGCCGGGCGCCGACCAGGGCGTGGCCATGACGCGGATGTCGCCGTTCACACCGAGCGCCTGGTTCAGCAGCGGCAGGATCTCGGCACGGTCGCGGTCGACGGAGAAGGAGCCCTGCTGGTCCTCGTACGAGTAGTAGGGCAGCTCGGCGACGAAGTCGGTGCCGCCGAAGGGCTGGCGCAGGTAGTCGAGCGCGATGCCGTCGGCGCCGGCGCCGAACAGGTCGGTCATCAGCGAGTCCCGCGTGCCCTGCGGCAGATCGGAGATCAGCCGCGCGGACGCCTCCGTGACCGACGCGCCCGCGCCGGTGAACTCCTGCGCGCGCTCGCCGGTGTCGACGGCGATGTCGGTCTGCTGCGGCGAGCCGTCGAAGGCGGCGCCGGCGGCCGGGGCGAGCTTG
>NZ_JACBXC010001521.1 GCF_013870535.1 Streptomyces phytophilus
CTTCTTGTAGCCGCGCATGCTCTCGTACAGCGGGGTGCCCAGTGCCACGACGGCCACCGCGCCGGCGAGCTGGAGAATGTGCCGGATCCAGTCGATGCCCTTGGTGTCGTCCACGCCGATCCCCGAGGCCACGGCATTGCCGATGATGGCCCCGATGATCCCGAAGACGGTGGTCAGCCAGAGGGGGATGGCCTGCTTGCCGGGCAGGATGGCCCGGGCGATGACGCCCAGGATCAGCCCCAGGATGATGGCCCACAGCCAGCTCATGTCGCCTCCTAGTGCGGCGGGATCCGCCTGCCGTGCCAGTTTCGTGTGGCGGGCCAGGTGGTGCATTCCGGCCAGGGCCGTTCGAGGTATGGGGCGGTATGTCCGGCCCCGGCCTCGAAGACCTGCACGTCCCGGCGTACCTTGGGGACGTACCCGGTTCAGGGGGTGGAACGTGAAGAGGAAGCGCCACGGCGATGCCGACGTGTTCAGGATCACCGGCGCGCGGCAGAGCCTGGACGACGACGTGCGCGCGCGGCAGCGGCGGTACGTGATCTCCATGGGGGTCCGGGCCGTCTCGGTGGTGGCCGCCGCGCTGCTCTGGAACGTCGAGCGGCATATCGCGGTCGTCGCGCTCGTTCTCGGCATGTTCATCCCGTACTTCGCCGTGGTCATCGCGAACGCGGGCCGGGAGAACGTCCGTTCGCTTCCCTCGGCCTTCGCCGTCGCGCCGCAGCGCGCGGTGATCGCCCCGCCGCCGCGGACCGCCCGGAAGGCCGACACGCCAGGTGAACCGGCCGCGGCCCGGACCGAGTCGACGACCAGCGATAGCGCTCCGCCGACCGTTTGATCACCAAGAGTGCAAGCTCAGAAAAACCTCAAATCAAATATGCCGATCCGGTGCCGGGCGCACCTCCTCGCGTGACATACTTCGTACGCGCTCCGCATCCCCCGTCGGAGCGACGGACCGACGCCGGGCAGCTCCCCCCGTGGCTGCCCGGCGTCGCCCCTTTTCCGGGACGTAGGCTGGGGCCTCGTGAACACCGCCGACCCCGCTCTCATCTGCTCCGCCAAGGGCTGCCGTACGCCCGCGGTGTGGGTGCTCGCCTGGAACAACCCGAAGCTGCACACGCCGGAGCGCCGCAAGACGTGGCTCGCGTGCGAGGAACACCGCGAATACCTGAGCCGCTTTCTGGGCGTACGCGACTTCCTCAAGGACGTCGTCACGCTGGCGGACTGGCAGGAGGCGCAGAAGGGCGCGGAAAAGGACGCCGACGGGGAAAGCGGGCCGGATCCGGCCCGCG
>NZ_JACBXC010001522.1 GCF_013870535.1 Streptomyces phytophilus
GCATCATCGTCACCGCCAGGCACAGGTACGGGACGAAGACGACGGCGTAGAAGAGGAAGATCGTGCGCTCCTGGTAGAAGAGCCACGGCACCCAGCCGGCCGCCAGCCCGCACAGGATCGCGCCCGCGCGCCAGTCGCGGCGCAGGCCCCAGCGGTAGAGCGCGTAGACCGCGGCCGCGACGCCCAGCCACCACAGCAGCGGGGTGCCCAGCGCCAGAACCTCGCGGGCGCAGTTCTCCGTCGCGTCGGCGGGGCAGCCGCCGTCGCCGGGCCGGGGGTCGTCCCAGAAGTACGACACGGGCCGGCCCACCACGGGCCAGCTCCACGGGTTGGAGTCGTAGGTGTGACCGGAGTCGAGGTTGACGTGGAACCTGTAGACCACCGCGTGGTAGTGCCACAAGCTGCGCACGGCGTCGGGGACGAACGGGAACGCGGTGTCGCGGTCCTCCGCCCAGCCGCGGAAGTAGCCGTTGCCGGACGCGAACCAGCCGGTCCAGGAGGCGACGTACACCGCGGCCGCCACCGGCACCGTGGAGAAGAACGCCGGCACGACGTCGAGGCGCAGTGCGCGCGCGTACGGGCGGCGGGATCCGGCCGTACGGCGTGCGCCCGCATCCCACAGCACCGTCAGCAGGCCGAACGCGGCGAGGATGAACAGCGCGTTCCACTTGGTGCCCAGCGCGAGCCCCATGCAGGCTCCCGCTGCGAGCCGCCACGGCCGCGCCCCCAGCCGCAGCCCGGAGGCCACCGCGTCGTCCGGCCGCCCCGCCGGCAGTGCGGCGGCCAGCCGTTCGCGCGCGCGGTCCCGGTCGACGAGCAGGCAGCCGAACGCCGCCAGCACCCAGAACATCAGCACCAGGTCGAGCAGCGCCGTGCGGCTCATCACGAAGTGCAGCCCGTCCACCGCCATCAGCAGCCCCGCCAGGCAGCCGAGGAGCGTCGAGCGGAACAGCCTGCGGCCGATGCGGCACAGCATGAGCACCGACAGGGTGCCGAGCAGGGCGACGACGAAGCGCCAGCCGAAGGGGTCCAGGCCGAACGCCCACTCGCCGAGCGCGATCATCCACTTGCCGACGGGCGGGTGGACGACATAGCCGGGATCCTCGCTGAGCGGGATGACCTGCGGGTCGTCGAGGAGCTTGTCGTTGGCGTCCTTGGGCCAACTGCCCTCGTAGCCGAGCTGGAGCAGCGACCAGGCGTCCTTCGCGTAGTACGTCTCGTCGAATATCACCGCGCGCGGGCTGCTCAGGTTCACGAACCGCAGCACACCGGCGAAGAGCGCCACGA
>NZ_JACBXC010001523.1 GCF_013870535.1 Streptomyces phytophilus
ACGTCGACGCCGGGCGCGAGCCGGCCCACCGAGTTGGGGACCGTGTGCTCCGGGTGGCCGGTGAGCCAGATGTGGCGGCCGCCGCCGGGCGTGAGTATCACCACCGTCGGCGGCAGCACGATCCTCCGCGCGACGAGCAGCGACTCGAACACCCCCGGCGCGTTCGTCCCCGATTTCACGTCGAGGTCCAGCCCGATCAGGTGATGCGGCGGCCGGCCGCAGGCGATTCCGTACCCCGTCGCCCACGGGGCGGCGGCGAAGAGGGTGTGTATCGCGTCGGTGTCGGTCGTCGCGTCGTACACGCCGTGGCCGATGCGCCCGCACTCCCCGCGGCAGGGCACCCGCGGCCAGTCTGCGTGGTGCGGGGAGCGGACCGCGGGCTGTTTCGCGCGGGACAGCGGGAAGACGGGCAGCCCGCGGCGGGCGGCGGCCAGCGCGGCGGTGAGGGCATGGCTGTGTACGGAGCTGTCCATGCCCCCAGTATCGTACAAGTGTTCGATACGCGAAAGTGGCGGGCTGTACGGGTTTACCCGGCGCCGATCATGCCTGCGGGGGAAAAGGGCACCGGTCGGCGCTACATCCGGGTTCCATGGGCAACGATGCTTTCGCGACGTCGCAAACCGCCGGAGAGGCGGCCGGAGCCCCGGCCGGCTCCCGTCCACGGAACCGTCTTCCGTTACATAGGAGGAAGCAGATGGCACGCACTCGCACGGCCCGTATCTTGGCCGCGGCAGCTTCACTGCCGCTCGCTGTCGCGCTCTTCGGAGGGGTCGCACAGGCGGACAACGGGGCCGGGGCGTTCGCCAACGACGACTCCCACTCCGCGATCGTCGGCCAGCTCGGCGGCGTCGGTGACGACAACTACGGCAACAACGCCCAGACCCAGCAGGTCAACAACGGCGGCGGCGGCTACAACGAGTCCAACACCGCCAACGTCCAAGGCTTCGGCAACGTCGTCGACCAGTCGGACACCGTGGTCGTCTTCACCAATCTCTGGTAAGGCTCACGCAGTTCGGGGTGCTCATGGGGAAGGCCGCGCGGCCGCACCGTCACGGTGCGGCCGCGCGGTCGCGTGCGGGCGGCGGAGGGGTCTCCCGTAGGGGCTGCTTTGCGGCGTGACGCGTTGCCGGTCGTTTCCCGTGCGGGCTGCGGGCTGCGGGCTGCGGGCTGCGGGCTGCGGGCTGCGGGCTGCCGGCCGCGGGTGCGCCTGCGCGCCGTGTCCGGCTTCGGCCCCGGCCCCTCCCCCCGTCCCGCGTACGGCTCCCCTCCGCCCTCCGGACGGACCA
>NZ_JACBXC010001524.1 GCF_013870535.1 Streptomyces phytophilus
ACGGCCCGAAGCCCTACCTCCCCGCCCCCTACGCCTGGGTGCCGCCCACCGGGCCGCGCAACGGCTCCGGCGTCGCGGCGATGATCCTCGGGGTCATCGGCGCCGTGCTCGCGTTCACGCTCCTCCTCAGCCCCCTCGCCGTCATCCTCGGCGGCCTCGCCATCGGCTTCGGCATCGTCACCCTCCGCCGCGTGCGGCGCGGCGAGGCCGGCAACAGAAGGTCCGGGCTGTCGGGGATCTGGCTCGGCGGCGTCGCGGCCGTCGTCGGCATCGGCATGAGCATCCTGCTCGTCGTTCTTGCGGTCGACTTCTTCGCCCCCGTCCGGCCCGAGACGGACAGCGCGGTCGAGGCCGGCGAGACCATCGCGTACGAGGACGGCCTGGAGGTGACCCTCGACGCGCGGCCTATCGGGGGCGACCTGCTCCAGGTGCGCGTCCGGATCGAGAACCGCACCGGCGAGCTGGCGACGCTGGCGAGCAGCGAGGTCAGCGCGTACCCCATCGGCTCCGACGGCGGGAACCTGGAGCAGGCGTTCGGCGACGGGCTGCCGCTGACCCTCGGCGAGGACCGGGTGGCCACGGCCATGTACCACTTCGTCCTGGAGGACGGGTCGGACGAGGTCGAGTTCGAGGTCTCGCCGGGAGGGCCGTACGAGTACGCGTACTGGTGGACGGACCTCGGCGGCCCCGACGACGAACAGCCCGCCTGACGCACCCCTGCGCACTCCCGGCGTACGCCCCCGCGGGCCGCTGTGATCCACGCCACCCCGGAGTTTTCCGCAAAGCTTGTAAGAACTGCGGGCCTCCCTTGTCTCCGCAACTGACAGCCGGTCCGGCAGGACCGGTGCGAGGGGAGACGAGGGAATGAGCGTGATGACTGGTGCGGGGGCGAAGTCCGCGGTGGAGTGGCTGGTGTCGGCGGCGCCCGAGCCCGAGACCTGCCGGTGGGAGTGGGAGCGCAACCCGCTGGGGGTGTCGCTGCTGCCCGCCGGCCGGCTGTGGGACGTGCTGATCCTGCCGGGGGAGCTGGGGCGGCCGACGCTCGACGTGGTCGCCCGGATCACCGACCTGCCGGGACCGGTGCTCACGGACGTGACGGACGAGCGGCTCGGCTTCTTCGTGCCGCCGGGGACCGCCGCGCGGTGGATCGGTACGGGAGTGCGGAGCGCGGGGCGCGGAACGTGGATCGTGGTGCCCTACCCGGGGCGGTCGACGGGCGGGGTGCGGTGGCTGGTGCCGCCGGACGGCAGCGGGCGGCTGACGGATCCGGTGGTGCTGGAGT
>NZ_JACBXC010001525.1 GCF_013870535.1 Streptomyces phytophilus
CCTGCGAGGCCCGTACCGCCTGCCGCGCGACGGCCCGGTGCCGGGGTGAGCCGACGCGGGCGGTCAGGGCCGGGTCGGCGAAGGGGTCGTCGAAGAGCCCGAGGCGGTCCTTGGCCCGCAGGACGCGGCGCGCGGCGTCGTGCACGCGCTGCCGGGGGATGTCCCCGCCGCGTACCCCGGCGACGATGGCCCGGTGCACGGCGCGGTGGTCCCGGGAGACCATGACCATGTCGATCCCGGCGTTGACGGCGCGCGCGACCTGCGCGGCGAGGTCCTTGCCGGGGAGCCGCTGGACGGCGTCGTAGTCGCTGACGACGATGCCGCCGAAGGCGAGTTCGCCCTTGAGCACGCCGGTGAGCAGCCGCCGGTCGCCGTGGGTCCCGGTGCCGTGGACGCTGCTGTAACTGGCCATGACGGAGCCGACGCCCGCGGCGACGGCGTCGCGGTACGGGGCGAGGTGCACCCGGCGCAGCTCGGCCTCGCCCACGCGGACGTCGCCCTGGTCCAGCAGCCGGCCTTCGCCGGTGGCGCTGCCGTAGGCGGTGCCGCCGTCGCCGAGGTAGTGCTTGGCGGTGGCGAGCACGGAACCCTTGCCCAGGGCGGGCCCCTGGAACCCCCGTACGGAGGCGGCGCCCAGCTCCCCCACGACGGCGGGATCCTCGGCGTACCCCTCGTACGTGCGCCCCCACCGCACGTCCTGCGGCACGCACACGCACGGTGTGAACGCCCACCGCACCCCGGCGCCGAGGGTCTCGTCCCGCGCGACGCGCTCGGCGCGCTCGACGAGGGCGGGGTCGCGGGTGGCGCCCATGCCGATGTGGTGCGGGAAGATCACGGACCCGGTGACGCCGCTCATGCCGTGCACGGCGTCGGCACCGTAGAGCAACGGGATGCCGAGCCTGCTGCGCATGGCGGCGTGCTGGAACCCGTCGACCATCCCGGCCCAGGCGGCGGCGTCGCTGCCCCCGCGGCGGGGACCACCGTCGTCGCCGGCGCTGAGCATGGCGCCGATGCCGAGGCGGGCGAGGTCGCGGGGGTCGTCGAGGAAGGCGTTCTGGACCTGGATCATCTGCCCGGCCTGCTCGGCGAGGGTCATCCGGGGGAGGCAGTCCTCGGCGGTGCGGCAGCGGGATGCGGCGGGGCGGGAGTCGGGGGTGCGGGAGGAGGGGGTGGCACAGGCGACGAGGAGGAGGGGGAGAAGGGAGCAGAGGACGGAGCGGAGACGCATGGGCCCACCCAACCCACGCCGGGGGCGGAGCGGGCCGAGCCACACGGAGGCGG
>NZ_JACBXC010001526.1 GCF_013870535.1 Streptomyces phytophilus
TGATCCCGGCCGGCCTGCTCCGGTCGTTCGTCAGGTCCGCCGTGTCGGCGACGGACGCGGGGCACTCCAGGGGCTCCGTGCCCGGGGCCGGGCGGTACTGCGAGGACTGCGGCGAGCGCGTGGGCCGCCGCGGGCTGTCCGCCGGGTACTGCCCCGCCTGCGGGCACGCCTATTCGCTCGCTCCCCGGCTGGCCGCGGGCGACGTCGTCGGCGAGCGGTACGAGGTCGTGGGGCCGCTGGCGCGGGGCGGCCGGGGATGGGTCTATCTGGCCCGGGACGTGCGCCTGGGCAACCGGCCCGTGGTGCTGAAGGGGGACGCCGGGGCCTCGATGCACGGCGGTTACGGCCTGAGCCACGAACGGGGCGTCCTGGCCGGGCTCGATCATCCGGACATCGTGCGCATCCTCGACTTCGCCCCCCGTACCGCCGGGGGAGGGGAGTCGGAGAAATACCTCGTCATCGAGTACGTGCCGGGCCCCACCCTGAGCGAGCTGATCAGGGACGCGCGGGCGGGCCGGCTGCCGCTGCTCCCCGAGCAGGCGGTCGCCTGCACGCTCCAGATCCTCGGGGTGCTGGACCACCTGCACGGCGAGGGGCTCGTGCACGGCGACATGAAGCCCTCCAACGTGATGCTGAGCGGGGGCAGGGTCAAGGTCATCGACTTCGGTGCCGTGCGCCGTACCGACGACGAGTCCCGGTCGTTCGTCGCCACGTACGCCTACATGGCGCCCGAGGTGGGAACCGGGGACGGGTACTCGGTCCCCGGCGTGCAGTCCGACGTCTACGCCGTGGGCCGGACCCTGCAGGAGCTGGCCAAGGCGTGCGACGTACCGGAGGAGGGCGCCGGCGCGGCGGAGTCGCTGCACCTCCTCGTCAGGCGCGCGACCGCACCCGACCCCGTGGACCGGTTCCGTTCCTGCGCCGAGATGGCCGGCCAACTGGAGGGCGTGCTGCGCCAGTTGCTCGGAGAGGTGGACGACGTCCCGCGCCCGTGGCCCTCCCGGTCGTTCCACCGCCTCACGGGCTCCGCCGTGACCGAGCCCCCGCCGAGCCCGTACGCGTGCGCCCTTGCCCTGCCCGCGCCGCTCCCCGATCCCGCGGCGCCGGACCGGCCCGACCCGTCGTCCTCCCGCTCCGCCGAGCTGCGCCCCTGGGCCGGGGCCTGGCACGCCGGGAAGGCGGCGCTGACGGCGAACGACGTCGACGCGGCGTACCGGCACTTCACCCACGTGCGCACGCTGCTCCCCGGGGAGGCCGCGCCGCAGCTGGCGCTGAGCCGG
>NZ_JACBXC010001527.1 GCF_013870535.1 Streptomyces phytophilus
GCGAAGGTCGCGGTGTCGCTGGTGCGGGCGGCGCTGCTGGGCGCGGGGATGAGATCCATGACCTCATCCTGCCCCAGGAAAGCGGCTTGGACTAGACCATTCCGGCGGTGGAACGGGACCGGAACGGGGGGCCGCGGACCGGGGACCGGGGGCCGCGGCCGGCTTGCCGCTACTTCTTCTTGCCGCCGTCCTTGCCGCCGTCCTTGCCGCCGCCGGCGCCCATGGACTCGTAGATCTCCTTGCACATGGGGCAGACGGGGTACTTCTTCGGATCGCGCCCCGGGACCCACACCTTGCCGCAGAGCGCCACGACGGGGGTGCCGTCGAGCGCGCTGGCCATGATCTTGTCCTTCTGGACGTAGTGGGCGAAGCGCTCGTGGTCGCCGTCGCCGTGCGACACCTCCGGCGTCGGTTCGACGAGGGTGCCGGTGCCGGTTCCGCGTTCGGGCTCGGGCTCGGGGAGAGGAGTGCTCATGGTGGCCAAGGGTACCGACGGCACCGCGGATCAGTTCAGGCTCGGGTCGTCCGGATATGTCGCGACCATGGCCAGCTCGCTGCGCTGCCGCCGCAGCACCGCCCGCCACAGGCCCTCCGGCGCGGGCGACGACACGTCCCCGGGCTCGGACTCCACGACGTACCACGCGCCGTCGTCCAGCTCCTCCTCCAACTGCCCGGGGCCCCACCCCGCGTACCCGGCGAAGATCCGCAGCGTGCCCAGCTCCGCCGCCAGCAGCTCCGGCGGCGCGTCCAGGTCGACCAGGCCGATCGCGCCATGCACCCGGCGCCAGCCGAGCGGCCCCTCGCCGCCGGGCACGCCGCCGCCCTGGTCGCCGGGGACCACTGCGAGGCCGAGCGCGGAGTCGAGGGAGACCGGGCCGCCCTGGAAGACCACACCGGGGTCGCCGGCGAGGTCGGCCCAGTCCTGCAGCACGTCGCCGACGCCGACGGGGGTCGGGCGGTTGAGCACGACGCCGAGCGACCCCTCCTCGTCGTGGTCGAGCAGGAGCACCACGGTCCGGGTGAAGTTCGGATCGGTCAGGGCCGGCGTCGCGATCAGCAACCGGCCCGTGAGGGATGACACCTCCGTCATGCGGACATGATCCCGCAGTTACGGGCGCGTGGGGAGCGGACGGCCGAGGAATACGGCAATGCGCGCACCGTGCGCCGCGCGTGGCGGCCCCGGCCGCCTCTCCAGACCCAGGGGGGCCGCACACGGCGCGGCCCGGGGCGCGTACGGCGTCCGCGCGCGGCCGTCCGCGCGCAGCACCCCGCTGCGACCG
>NZ_JACBXC010001528.1 GCF_013870535.1 Streptomyces phytophilus
GACCCTGGAAGAGAAGGTCGGCCAGCTCTTCGTGGTCGAGGTCGCCGGGCAGGACGCGGACGAGGTGACCGACGCGGCCGCCGCCGTCAACCAGCGGCGCTACGGCGTCCGCACCCCGGCCGACGTCGTCCGCAAGTACCGCCCCGGCGCCGTCATCTACTTCAGCGCCCGCAGCGACGACAACCTCCGCGACGCCCGCCAGATCGCCCGCCTCTCCAACGGCCTCCAGCGCGCCTCGCTCGCGCACCGCCGCGGCGTCCCGCTGATCATCTCCACCGACCAGGAGAGCGGCCTTGTCCAGCGGCTGCCCACCCCGCCGGCGACCGAACTGCCCGGCAGCATGGCGCTGGGCGCCACCTACTCGACCGCCGACGCCCACCGCGCCGCCGAGATCACCGGGCGGGAGCTGGCGGCGCTGGGCATCAACCAGAACTACGCGCCCGTCGCCGACGTCAACGTCAACCCCGACAACCCCGTCATCGGCCTGCGCTCCTACGGCGCCGACCCGCGGCAGGTCGCGCGCATGGTCGCGGCGGCCGTACGCGGCCAGCGCCGCGGCGGCGTCGCGTCGGCCGCCAAGCACTTCCCCGGCCACGGCGACACGGGCCAGGACAGCCACTTCCTGCTGCCGCGCATCGAGCACACCCTGGAGCAGATCCACGAGCTGGACCTGCCGCCGTTCCGGGCCGCGATCGCCGCCGGCCTGGACACGGTGATGACGGCGCACATCCTCGTACCCGCGCTCGACGACGGCGTGCCCGCGACCATGTCGCACCGCATCCTGACCGGGCTGCTCCGCGAGGAGCTGGGCTTCGAGGGGCTGATCGTCACGGACGCGCTGGACATGGGCGGCGCCACGTCCCAGTACCCGCCGGAGAGGGCGTCGGTGGCGGCGTTCACGGCGGGCGCGGACATGCTGGTGCTGCCGCCGGAGATGGACGTCGCGTACGGGTCGGTGCTCGCGGCCGTACGGGGCGGGGAGATCGGCGCGCGGCGGCTGGACGAGTCGGTGGTGCGGATCCTGGCGCGCAAGATCGACGAGGGGCTGTACTTCGGCCCGTTCGTCGACGAGCGCCGGGCGGAGCGGGTCGTCGGCGACGCCGGGCACGTCGCGGACGCGCGGGCGCTGACCGGGCGGGCGGTGACGCTGGTGAAGAACGACGCCGGGCTGCTGCCGCTGGCCGCCGGTTCGCGGCGGGTTCTGGTCGCCGGGTGGCAGACGTCGTCGGCGCCGGCGCTGGACCGGCTGGCGGCGGCGGTCGGGACGCGGAGCGGGCAG
>NZ_JACBXC010001529.1 GCF_013870535.1 Streptomyces phytophilus
CTGGTCGCCGGTGCCGATACGGACCTTGACCAGCCCGAGGAGGCGGAGGAGGGGGTGTGCGGTGAGGTCGACGGTGCGGATCCGGTCGCGGGGGAGGGAGCGCCGGTTGGTGAACAGCACGCCGGTACGCAGCTCGACGCGCTCGGCGCCGACGCGGTAGCGGGTGTGGCGCAGCCGCAGCCCGTCCACGGCGAGCCCGCCGCCGAGGAGCAGCGCGGATCCGGCCAGCACCCAGGCCACGGCGGCGCGGAAGTCGAGGTGCGCGGCGAGCCCGGCGCCGACGGGGACTCCGGCGCCGAAGGCGGCGCCGAGGAGGAGTTGGGCGGTGACGAGGAGGGAGCGGGGGTCGAGGCGGCGCCAGCCGCCCGTCCCCGTATCCGCGTCGCTCACGTCGCGTCCCCCGGGGTCTTCTGCGTCGCCAGCGCCAACTGCTCCGCCAGCTCCGCCGCCTCCTCGTGGTCCAGCGCCTCGATCCGCAGCGCGCCCTTCGCCGACGCGGTCGTCACCGTCACCGCTGCCAGCCCGAACGCCCGCTGCAGCGGCCCCCGTTCGGTGTCGACCGTCTGGATGCGCGACATCGGCGCGATCCGGGAGTCGACCCAGAAGTAGCCGGTACGCACATACACCGCGTCGTCCGTGACCTCCCACCGGTGCACGCGGTAGTACCAGGCCGGCAGCGCGAACCCCGCGACCAGCCCCGCCCCGGCCACCCCCGCGCCCGCCACCAGCAGCCAGGACCTGGCGGGGCCGACCAGCGCGCCCAGCACCCCGAGCACCGCGACCGGCACGGCCGCCGCCAGCAGCAGTTGCGTACGCCACCAGGCGACGGCCCGGCGGTCCACCCGGTGGTGCGGCGGCCGCAGCCGCGGCCCCGCCGGGTCCGGGACCCGGCCCTCTCGATCTACGCCCACGATCTGCACCGTACGTCCTGCCCCTCGGACGTCACCGCCGGGTACGCACCGTTCCGGCCGCGGCGGCGGGCTCGTACTGCTCCAGGAAGAGCTTGCCGACGAGCGCGCCGCGGGTGGAGACGCCGGTCTTGTCGAAGACGGCCTTGATGTGGTCGCGCACGGTGTGCGGGGAGAGGAACAGCGCATTGGCGATGCCCTCGGTGGCCAGGCCGCGGGCGAGGAGCCGGGTGATCTCCAGCTCGCGGGCGGTCAGTTCGTACGCGTCGGCGAGGAGCGGGACGATCTCGGCGGCGGCCGCGGGCTCGATGACGACGGCGGTGGACTGGGGGGTGCCGTCGGCGCCGTGCAGGCAGGAGGCGTGGCAG
>NZ_JACBXC010000153.1 GCF_013870535.1 Streptomyces phytophilus
CGGCCTCCTCCGCGGCCGCTGTTGGGCGGCTTGCGACGGTGCTCGCTCATGAAGGGACTACTCCTCGAACAGGTGGCATCGCCTGTCGGCGTCTTCTGTCAGCCGGTCCCCCCGATGCACGACCGGTTCTCTGTCCTCTGGCAACCAGCCGCACTGTACCGAGGACGAAGACGTCCGACTGCGGCTCCCGGTTCCCTTCAGACAGCATGCGGAACAGAGTACGCACCGGCGTTGCCCGCTTTGCGCCGGGTATTACGCGCTATACCGGACACTTCGGCGCGCCCGGTCAAGCCGATGTGACGCCGTTCACAACACCCTCACTTGCCGCTGCCCGAGGGTCGTTCTATCGTCGAGATGTATCGAGCCGATACATCAGCACGACACATCGGTGCGACACATCGACTCGACACATCCAGAGCGGGACATCCGCGGCACGGGAGGAGGCGGCGATGAGCAGGCGCTCAGGCATCCTGGAATTCGCCGTCCTCGGCCTGCTCCGCGAGTCCCCCATGCACGGCTACGAGCTGCGCAAGCGGCTCAACAGCTCGCTGGGGGTGTTCCGCGCGTTCAGCTACGGCAGCCTCTACCCCTGCCTGAAGACACTCGTCGCACAGGGATGGCTGACGGAGGAGACCGCTCCCGCACCGCAGGACGGCCCCGCCGTACCGCTGGCGGGTCGGCGCGCCAAGATCGTCTACCGGCTGACGGCCGAGGGCAAGGAGCACTTCGAGGAGCTGCTCGCCCAGACCGGGCCCGAGGCGTGGGAGGACGAGCACTTCGGCGTCCGCTTCGCCTTCTTCGGCCAGACGTCGCGTGACGTACGGGTCCGGGTGCTCGAAGGCCGGCGCAGCCGGCTGGAGGAGCGCCTGGACAAGATGCGCACGTCGCTGGCGCGCACGCGCGAGCGACTCGACGACTACACCCTGGAGCTGCAACGGCACGGGATGGAGTCCGTCGAGCGCGAGGTGCGCTGGCTCACCGAGCTGATCGAGAGCGAACGGGCGGGGCGCGACGAGCGCCCTTCGGGGAACGCCGGTTCAGCAGAGACGGGCGGCCTGCCCCGTGACCGGGACAGCACCCGGCCGGATCCGTCCGACGACACCGCCAACTGAGGTCCTGCCCTGGCACGGCCTCAACGAACAACAGGGAGCAACCGTCAATGGGTTCGGTTCGTGTAGCCATCGTCGGCGTGGGCAACTGCGCCGCGTCCCTCGTGCAGGGCGTCGAGTTCTACAAGGACGCCGCCCCGGGCAGCCGGGTGCCCGGGCTGATGCACGTCCAGTTCGGCGACTACCACGTCCGTGACGTCGAGTTCGTCGCGGCGTTCGACGTCGACGCCAAGAAGGTGGGCCTCGACCTCGCCGACGCCATCGGGGCGAGCGAGAACAACACCATCAAGATCTGCGACGTGCCCAGCAGCGGCGTGACCGTGCAGCGCGGCCACACGCTCGACGGCCTCGGGCGCTACTACCGCGAGACGATCGAGGAGTCCGCCGAGGAGCCCGCCGACGTCACGCAGGTGCTGCGGGACCGGCAGGCCGACGTGCTGGTCTGCTACCTCCCGGTGGGCTCCGAGGACGCCGCCAAGTTCTACGCGCAGTGCGCCATCGACGCCGGCGTGGGCTTCGTCAACGCGCTCCCGGTGTTCATCGCGGGCACCAAGGAGTGGGCGGACAAGTTCACCGAGGCGGGCGTACCGATCGTCGGCGACGACATCAAGTCGCAGGTCGGCGCCACCATCACGCACCGCGTCATGGCCAAGCTCTTCGAGGACCGGGGCGTCATCCTGGACCGTACGATGCAGCTCAACGTCGGCGGCAACATGGACTTCAAGAACATGCTGGAGCGCGACCGGCTGGAGTCCAAGAAGATCTCCAAGACCCAGGCCGTCACCTCCCAGATCCCCGACCGCGACCTGGGCGAGCACAACGTGCACATCGGCCCGTCGGACTACGTCGCCTGGCTGGACGACCGCAAGTGGGCGTACGTGCGCCTGGAGGGCCGCGCCTTCGGCGAGGTGCCGCTCAACCTGGAGTACAAGCTGGAGGTCTGGGACTCGCCGAACTCCGCGGGCATCATCATCGACGCGCTGCGCGCGGCGAAGATCGCCAAGGACCGCGGCATCGGCGGCCCGGTGCTCTCGGCGTCCTCGTACTTCATGAAGTCCCCGCCCGTGCAGTACTTCGACGACGAGGCGCGGGAGAACGTGGAGAAGTTCATCCGCGGCGAAGTCGAGCGCTGAGCGCCACCGCCGTACACGACTCGCCGTCTTCAGGGGCCCCGGGCTGCAGCCCGGGGCCCCTGGGCATGTGATGCTGAACGCCATGCCCGTTGTCCGCGACCTCCGCAGCCTGCTGCGGCTGCACGGCTTCCGCCGGCTGCTGGCCGTACGGCTGCTCTCCCAGGGCGCCGACGGCGTCTACCAGGTGGCGCTCGCCGCGTACGTCGTCTTCTCCCCCGAGCGGCAGACCTCGCCCGCCGCCATCGCCTCCGCGATGGCCGTGCTGCTCCTGCCGTACTCGATCGTCGGCCCCTTCGCCGGTGTGCTGCTGGACCGCTGGCGGCGCCGGCAGGTGCTGCTGTACGGGAACCTGCTGCGCGCCGTCTTCGCCGCGGGCACGGCGGCGCTGCTGCTGGCCGGGGTGCCGGACTGGCTGTTCTACCTCTCCGCGCTCTCCGTCACCGCCGTCAACCGCTTCGTGCTGTCCGGGCTCTCCGCCGCGCTGCCGCGGGTGGTGGACACCGAGGAGCAACTCGTGGTCGGCAACTCGCTGTCGCCGACCGCGGGCACGCTCGCCGCCACGGCGGGCGGGGGCGTCGCGTTCCTCGTCGGCCTTGCCGGGCCGAAGGGCGGCACGGCGGACGCGATGACGGTGCTGGTCGGCTCGGGGCTGTACCTCTGCGCGGCACTGGCGTCGCTGCGGATGGCGCCGGGGGCCCTGGGGCCGGAGCCGGAGCTGGTGCTGCCGCGGATAAGGGCTGCGGTCGCCAGCACCGCGCGCGGGCTCGTCGCGGGCGTACGGCACCTGCGTGCGCGGCGCGAGGCGGCACAGGCGCTGTCCGCCATGGGCCTGATGCGCTTCTGCTTCGGTGCGCTGACCGTGATGCTGCTGATGCTGTGCCGCTACGCCTGGTCCGACGGCGAGGACGACGGCATGGCGCTGCTCGGTGTGGCCGTCGGCCTGTCGGGGCTGGGGTTCTTCGTCGCGGCGGTGGTGACGCCGTCGCTGGTGACGCGGCTGGGGCGGACCGGCTGGATGACGCTGTGCGCGGCTCTGGCGGCGGTGCTGACGCCGCTGCTGGCGCTCTCGTTCGCGCCGGGGCCGATGCTGGTCGCCGCGTTCGTCCTCGGGGTCACGACCCAGGGCGTCAAGATCACGACGGACACGGTGGTGCAGTCGTCGGTGGACGACGCCTATCGCGGCCGGGTCTTCTCCCTCTACGACATGCTCTTCAACGTGGCCTTCGTGGGCGCCGCGGCGGCCGCGGCGGCGCTGCTGCCCAAGGACGGGCGCTCGGCCGTCCTGGTGGTGGGCGTCTCGGTGATCTTCGCGGGCATCGCCTTGTCGATGTTTCACGTGAAACACGCGCCGACCGAGGAGGGGCACCCGGCGGCACTGGAGGGCGGGGCCGGCGGCGAGCCGCATGTTTCACGTGAAACATGACGCCCGCGCCCGGCGCGGCGGCGCCGTGGCGCCCGTCTCCATACGCCGCCTGTCACCGTTCCGCCGGCCTTCGGGGCCGTAGACCCTAGGCGGGCGGGTTCTGCTCCGCCCACCACGCGCGCAGCGCGTCGATGGCCGCCTCGTGCCCCAGGGGACCGTGCTCCAGCCGCAGCTCCAGCATGTGCCGGTACGCGCCGCCCACCGCCGGCCCGGGGCCGATGCCGAGGATCTTCATGATCTCGTTGCCGTCGAGGTCCGGGCGGATCGCGTCCAGCTCCTCCTGCGCCTGCAGGCGGACGATGCGCTCCTCCAGCCCGTCGTACGCGCGCTGCAGGGCGAGCGCCTTGCGCTTGTTGCGCGTCGTGCAGTCGGAGCGGGTGAGCTTGTGCAGCCGGTCCAGCAGCGGCCCGGCGTCGCGCACGTAGCGGCGCACGGCGGAGTCCGTCCACTCCCCGGTCCCGTAGCCGTGGAAGCGCAGGTGCAGCTCGACCAGCCGGGAGACGTCCTTGATCTGGTCGTTGGGGTACTTCAGCTGCGTCATCCGGGCCTTGGTCATCTTCGCGCCCACCACCTCGTGGTGGTGGAAGGAGACCCGGCCGTCCTTCTCGAAGCGGCGCGTACGCGGCTTGCCGATGTCGTGGAGCAGCGCCGCGAGCCGGAGGACCAGGTCGGGGCCGTTCTCCTCCAGCGCGATGGCCTGCTCCAGCACGATCAGAGAGTGCTCGTAGACGTCCTTGTGCCGGTGGTGCTCGTCGCGCTCCAGCCGCAGCGCGGGCAGCTCCGGCAGTACGTGCCCGGCCAGGCCGGTGTCGACGAGCAGGTGCAGACCCAGGCGCGGGCGGGCGGCGAGCAGCAGCTTGTTCAGCTCGTCCCTCACCCGCTCGGCGGACACGATCTCGATCCGCTCCGCCATGTCGGTCATCGCCGCGACGACCTCCGGCGCCACCTCGAAGCCCAGCTGCGCCGCGAACCGCGCCGCCCGCATCATGCGCAGCGGGTCGTCGCCGAAGGACTCCTGCGGGGTGCCGGGGGTGCGCAGCACCCGGGCCGCCAGATCGTCCAGCCCGCCATGCGGGTCGACGAACTCCTTCTCCGGCAGCGCGACGGCCATCGCGTTGACGGTGAAGTCCCGGCGGACGAGGTCCTCTTCGATGGAGTCGCCGTACGACACCTCGGGCTTGCGCGACGTCCGGTCGTACGCCTCGGAGCGGTAGGTGGTGATCTCGATCTGCAGATCGCCCTTGCGGCAGCCGACGGTGCCGAACGCGATGCCGACCTCCCACACCGCGTCGGCCCACGGCCGGACGATGTCGAGCACCCGCTCCGGGCGGGCGTCGGTGGTGAAGTCGAGGTCGTTGCCGAGCCGGCCGAGCAGCGCGTCCCGTACGGAGCCGCCTACCAGCGCCAGCCGGGCGCCGGCGTCCTGGAAGCGGTGCGCCAGGTCGTCGGCGACGGGTGAGACGCGCAGCAGTTCGCTGACGGCGCTGCGCTGGGCACGGCTGAGCGTGGCCTGCTGGGTTCGGTGGTCTTCACGGGCATTCGGCACAACAGAACAGGGTACGGCCCGTGCGCCGCGGGACCGCAACTGGCCACCCTCCGCGGCATCTCCGTACGACCCTGATGCCGATCAAGTGGGAGAGGGCCCGGAGGTTGACGCGGTCCCCGCCACCCGGCGTCCCGTACCTCGTTACCATCGGGGTCCAAGGCAGGCGGCACAAGGCCGCGGGCCGGGCACGAGGACAACGAGGACGGGCGAGCGCGTGGCCGAGCTGGCACATTTGACCGGGTCCCCGGGCGGCCCTCCCGCCCGTCCCCCGGCCCACCGGCGGCTGCTGACCGCCCTGCTGCTCGCGGCGCTGCTACTGCCGGCCGCACTCGCGCAGGTACCCGCGGCCGGCGAGGCCCATGCGCAGCCGTCCGGCTCCCGCTCGGTGAACGTCTCCGTGGACTATCTCAACCCCTCCGTCCCCTCCGGCGGGGACGACCTCACGGTCTCCGGGAAGGTCACCAACAAGACCAAGGCCAAGATCACCGACCCGCATGTCTCGCTGCGCCTCAGCGGGCCGCTGACGAGCCGCAGCGAGGTCACCCAGGCCACGGAGCGCACCGGCTGGCTCTCGGAGTACGACGGGGCGGAGATCGACGGCCCCGGCACCGAGGAGCTGAAGAGCCTGGCCCCCGGCATGACCCGGGACTTCAGCATGACGATCCCCGTGGACCGGCTGCCGCTGGATGCCCCCGGCGTCTACCAGCTCGCCGTCTCCTTCAGCGGGACCTCCGCCGACACCGGCTACGAGCAGGTGCTCGGCATCGAGCACACCTTCCTGCCCTGGCAGCCCGACGACCTGTCGACCAAGACCCGGCTCACCTTCGTCTGGCCCGTCATCGCCACCCCCCAGCTCACCGCGCGCACCGAGCCGGACGAGCAGCAGACGCCGCTGCTCGCCAGCGACCGCCTGCTGGAGCAGATGGAGCCCGGCGGCAGGCTGCAGCAGATGGTCGCGCTCGGCGAGGAGCTGCCCGTGACGTGGGTCATCGACCCGGAGCTGCTGGCCACGGTGTCCGCCATGACGGAGGCGTACAACGTGGTGGGCGAGGACGGCGAGACGGTCCCCGGCAAGGGCCAGAAGATCGCCGCGCAGTGGCTGGCCGACCTGCAGAGTGCCGTGAAGGGCCGCGAGGTCGTCGCGCTGCCCTTCGGCGACCCCGACCTGGCCTCCATCGCCCACCGCGGCCGCAAGGTCTCCGGCACCCTCGACCAGCTCGGCGACGCCACCACCCTGGCCCGTACGACCGTGGAGTCGGAGCTGCACGTCGAGCCGGAGACCGACCTCGCCTGGCCCGCGGAGGGCGCCATCGACAAGCGCATCGTCGGCGTCGCGGGGGCGGCCGGGGCGCAGTGGATCCTCGCCCGCAGCGACAGCATGCGCGAGAGCGGCCTGACATACACGCCCACCGCCGCCCGCCCCATCGGCGGCGGCCGGACGGCGCTGGTGGCCGACGCACAGCTCTCCCGGGCCTTCGAGGGCGACATGAGCCGGGCGGAGACGTTCTCCCTGTCCATCCAGGAGTTCCTCGCCCAGACGCTCGTGACGACGCTGCAGCAGCCGAACCTGCAGCGGAGCATCGTCGTCGCCCCGCAGCGCACGCCGACGCTGGGCCAGGCGCAGGCGATGGCGGAGGCGCTCGGCGACCTGGACACCAGCACGTGGATGACGCCGCTGAACCTCAGCAGCGCCGCCGTGGAGCCGGCGGACCCGAACGCCAACCGGACCGTGCCGGGCACGGGCGCGTACCCGAAGAAGCTGCGGAAGCAGGAGATCCCCCGCGAGGCGTTCGACCGGATCAACGCCACCCGGCAGCAGCTCGACGACTTCTCCGAGATCCTCGACCGGAGCCGGCGGGTCATCGTCCCCTTCGGCAACGCGCTGCTGCGTGAGATGTCCACGCAGTGGCGCGGGCGCAAGGCGGAGGCGGAGTCGTTCCGCCGCGGGGTGCAGGACTACCTCCAGGACCTCACCTCGGAGGTGCAGCTCATCGACAAGTCGGACCTCACACTGTCCGGCAACAGCGGCACGATCCCGGTGACGGTGCAGAACAACCTGGTGCAGAACGTCCGCGGGCTGGAGCTGCGGCTGACGTCGGACGTGCCCAGCCGGCTGCGGATCGAGGAGGACACGCAGTCCATCGAGGTGGCGGGCGGCCACAGCACCTCGGTGAAGTTCGAGGCGTCCGCGCGGGCCAGCGGTCCGGTGAACATCACCGCCCAGCTCTACACGGAGGACGGGAAGCCCTTCGGCGCGGCGAAGACCTTCAAGGTGGAGGTGACGTCCATCACCTCCACGGTGCTGCTCGTCATCGGCGCCGGGATCCTGCTGCTCGTCCTCGCCGGGGTACGCATGTACTCGCAGCGCAAGCGCGCCGCCCGGACGGCGGAGGCGGGCGAAGGCACCGACGGGAACGGGGAAGAGAACGGAAACGGGGACGGGGACGACGGCACCGGCGGTGCCGGGAGCCCGGAAGACACGGCGGATACCGGTAGCGACGGCGATACCGGGGAAGCCGACAAGGAGGCATACGGAACGCACCTCACCGGGGGCGACCGCACCGACGACACCGACACGGAAAGCGGTGCCCGGTCCGGTGCCAGTGAGAGAGTGGAGCGGTGAGAGCGATCAGGCCGTTTTCAGGCCGGCCATGACCCTTGTGGGGTGTCGATGAACGCGCCGTACGACGGTGACCGCAGTCAGGGCACCGGCGATCCCGCGAACCTGCCGCCCGCCGGGTCCCCGCCTCCGCCTGCCCACCAGCAGCCCCCGGCCGACCAGCAGAACGCCGACCCGTACGCGCCCGACCCGTACGCGCAGGGCGGCCAGGACCCGTACGCGCCGTACCCGCCGGAGCACTACGCACCGCCGGCCGCCGACCCGTACGGGCAGGGCGGCCACTACGCGCACCCCGGCGCGCCCGACCCCTACGGCCAGCAGCACGCGCCCCAGGCTCACCCCGCGACC
>NZ_JACBXC010001530.1 GCF_013870535.1 Streptomyces phytophilus
TCGGCGGGCCGCTGGGCCGCCGGGCGCTGCTCGGCGGCTCCTGGTGGACCCCGGTGCGGGTGATCGCACTCGTGGCGATCGGGATGTTCGCGCTCGGCATGGTGCAGAAGTACCCGTGCTACGACGGCGCCTGGTTCTCCGGCGCCAACGCGCAGTACACCCGCGCCTGCTACTCCGACATCCCGCATCTCTACCAGGGCCGCGGCTTCGCCGACGACCTCACGCCGTACTTCGACCGCATCCCGCCGGCGGTCTCCGGCGGCATGGAGTACCTGGAGTACCCGGTCCTGACCGGGCTGTTCATGGAGGTCGCCTCCTGGCTCACCCCCGGCGGCGACGACCTCGTCCACCGCGAGCAGGTGTACTGGCTCGTCAACGCCGGCATGCTGATGGCCTGCGTCGCGATCGTCGCCGTCTGCGTCGCCCGTACGCACCGCCGCCGGCCCTGGGACGGGCTCCTCGTCGCCCTCGCCCCCGCGCTCGCGCTCACCGCCACGATCAACTGGGACCTGCTCGCCGTCGCCCTCACCGCCGCCGCGATGCTCGCCTGGTCCCGCAGCCGCCCCGCCGCCGCCGGCGTGCTCCTGGGCCTGGCCACCGCCGCCAAGCTGTACCCCGTGCTGCTGCTGTGGCCCCTGCTGCTGCTCTGTCTGCGCGCCGGACGGCTGCGGCAGTTCGGCACCGCGACAGCGGCCGCGGCCGGCGCCTGGCTCGCCGTCAACCTGCCCGTGATGATCAGGGCACCGGACGGCTGGGCGAAGTTCTACACCTTCAGCCAGGAGCGGGGCGTCGACTTCGGCTCGTTCTGGCTGATCATCTCCCAGCGCTCCGGCGAGCCCCTGGACGACGCCAACATCTACGCCACGGGCCTGATGCTCGTCGGCTGCCTCGGCATCGGCGCCCTCGCGCTCACCGCGCCGCGCCGCCCGCGCTTCGCGCAGCTCGCGTTCCTGGTCGTGGCGCTGTTCATCGTCACCAACAAGGTCTACTCACCGCAGTACGTACTGTGGCTCATCCCGCTCGCGGCGCTCGCCCGGCCGCGCTGGCGCGACTTCCTCATCTGGCAGGGCTGCGAGGTCGCGTACTACCTCGGTATCTGGCTGTACCTGGCCTACACCAACGGCGGCGACGACGCCAAGGGCCTGCCCCCGGACGGCTACCACGTGGCCATCGCCGCGCATCTGCTCGGCACGCTGTACCTGTGCGCGGTGGTCGTACGGGACATCGTGATGCCGGACCGCGACCCCGTACGCCGCCTCGGCGACGACGATCCGGG
>NZ_JACBXC010001531.1 GCF_013870535.1 Streptomyces phytophilus
AGCTGACGCCGGCGCGGCGCGGCCCGGCCGCCGCCCCGCCGGACCCGGGCAGGACGGGCCGCTCCCAGGGCGCCGACTCGCGCTGCACGGCGAACGGCGTGCTGTCGAGGTCGAGGTTCGGGTTGAGTTCCGGGGTGTGCAGCAGCGAGGGCACGAGCGTGCCGTGGCGCAGTTGCAGGACGACCTTGGTGACCTGGGCGATGCCGGCCGCCGCCTCGGCGTGGCCCATGGTGGCCTTCACCGAGCCGATGGCGCACGCCGGCCGCCCGTCGCGGCGGTGCGGGGCGGCGGCGTCCGCGTACGCCTCGGTGAGGCCGCGGACCTCGATGGGGTCGCCGAGGCTGGTGCCGGTGCCGTGCGCCTCGACGTAGCCGATGGAGCCGGCGTCGACACCGGCGTCGGCGAGCGCGGCGCGGACCAGCTCGGCCTGGGCGACGGGGTTGGGGACGCCGTAACCGTACGTGCGGCCGTCGCTGTTGACGGCCGAGCCCTTGATGACGGCGTGGATCCGGTCCCCGTCGGCCAGCGCCCGGTCCAGCGGCTTGAGGAGCACCGCGCCGACCGCCTCGGCCGGTACGTAGCCGGTGCCGCCCTCGGCGAAGGCGCGGCACCGGCCGTCCTCGGCGAGGAACCCGGCCTCGGCGAGCATCACGTACTTGCTCGGGTGCAGCGACAGGTTCACCCCGCCGGCCAGCGCCATGGCGCACTCGCCGCGGCGGATGGCGGCGACGGCCAGGTGGATGGCGTAGAGGGAGGAGGAGCAGGCGGTGTCCAGGGTCAGGCTGGGGCCGCCGAGGTTGAGCAGGTGCGAGATGCGGTTGGCGACGGAGAAGGTCTGCGAGCCGACGATGCGCCAGCGGCCCTCGTCCAGGTCGCCGCCCGCGAACATCTGGTAGTTGTTGTAGGTCACCCCGGCGAAGACGCCCACCGAGCCGCGCTCGTCGCCGAGTTCGGGGTCCGCCAGCGAGGCGGGGGTGTAGCCGGCGTCCTCCAGCGTCTCCCACGCGGTGGTGAGGAAGAGCCGCTCCTGCGGGTCGAGCAGCCGGGCGTCGCGCGGCGAGATGTGGAAGAACTGCGGGTCGAAGGCGTCCACGTCGTCCAGGAAGCCGCCCCAGCGGGGCCACTGGTCGCCGAACTTCTCCCGTGCCAGCTCCGCATAGCGGCGGTAGCCGGGGCGGTCGAGGGGTATCTCGTCCACGCAGTCGTCGCCGGCCAGCAGCCGGTCCCAGAAGTCGGCCAGCGTGGGGGCCTTGGGGTAGCGGCCGCTGATGC
>NZ_JACBXC010001532.1 GCF_013870535.1 Streptomyces phytophilus
GTTGAAGCGTGCCGCCGCCTGGGCCATGTCGTCCGCCCACCGGGCCGTCGGGGAGGCGGCCAGGTGGGTGTCCCCCTCGCCGGCCCTGTCCTCGGCCAGTTCGGCTCCCGCGGCGAGCGACGCGAGCGCGGTACCGACCAGCGCTGCTCGGCGCGGGTCGCCGGAGGCGCAGCGCCCCAGTTCGTGCGCGACGGCGGCGATCCGCTCCTGCGGCGCGAGGGTCAGCCACAGCGGCAGGCCGAGGTACAGCTTCCGTCTGCGCCGGATGCCGTAGGCCCGGACCCGTACGGCGAAGTCCGTGCCGACCTGGACCGCGTCGCTCGGCCGGCCGCTCCGCGAGGTCCGGCGTCGGGCCGTTCCCCGCGACATCGCCCCCCGGGATACACCGGGCAGGGAGACCGCCTCAAGTGCCGGGCGGGGCCGGGAGGGGATTTCGCGTCCCGGGGTGCTACTGACCAGTCACCCGTCCCGCGCGCCCCAGGGGACGTAAGCTGCCACTTCTTGGACACGTGATACGGGGCAGAGCATGCACATGGGGGACGGGGCGGAAGGGCCTGGGCGGGTACTCGCCGGGCGCTACCGGGTAGTGGCGCAGCTGGGACGCGGGGGCATGGGCACCGTGTGGCGCGCTGTCGACGAGCGGTTGGGGCGCGAGGTCGCGGTCAAGGAGCTGCGGGCGTTCAGCGATTCGGACGCGCGCGATCTGGCCGAGATGAGGCTGCGTACGGAGCGGGAGGCGCGCGCCGCGGCGCGGGTGCGGCATCCCGGCGTCGTCGCCGTGCACGACGTGGCGGAGCACGAGGGCCGGCCCGTCATCGTGATGGAGCTGGTCGACGGGCCTTCGCTGGACGACGTGCTGCGCGAGCGCGGCGGTGTCACTCCCGCCGAGGCCGCGCAGATCGGCCTGAAGGTGGTCGACGCGCTCGGCGCCGCGCACCGCGCGGGGGTGCTGCACCGGGATGTGAAGCCGGGCAACATCCTGCTGGAGCGCGGCGGCCGGGTCGTGCTCACGGACTTCGGCATCGCCGCCATGGAGGAGCCGGCCGACGGCAACAGCACGCATCTGACGCGAAGCGGTGAGCTGGTCGGCTCGCTGGACTACCTGGCGCCGGAGCGGGCGCGCGGTGAGCAGCCGGGGCCGCCCTCCGACCTGTGGTCGCTGGGCGCGACGCTGTACGCGGCGGTGGAGGGGATCTCGCCGTTCCGCCGCACGTCCACGTGGTCGACGATCACCGCGATCATCGTGGACCCGCTGCCGGAGCCGCGCCGG
>NZ_JACBXC010001533.1 GCF_013870535.1 Streptomyces phytophilus
TGGTGCGGCGAGAACTCGGTCGGCGTCGGCGCGACGGTCGGCTGCGGCGGCGGGGTCTTCGCCGGTTCCGGCAGCTGCAGCCGCTCGGTGATCGACCCCGCGACCGACTGCGGCAGCCAGTCCTCGCCCTGGCGCAGCGGTTCCGGCGAGATCTCGTGGCACAGCTCGATGACCTCGGTGAGGCTCGGCCGGGCGTCCGCGTCGCGGGTCAGGCAGCGGGTCACCAGCGGCAGCAGCTCCGGCGGCACCCGGCTGAGGTCGGGGTCCTCGTGCACGATCCGGTAGAGCACCGCGTGCGAGGGCCCTTCGCCGTAGGCGGGGGAGCCGATCGCCGCGAAGGCCGCGATCTGGCCGAGGGCGAAGATGTCGGTGGCGGGGCCGATCGTGCCGGTCGCCGCCTGTTCCGGCGCCATGAACGCCGGGGTGCCCACGCTGACTCCGGTGCCGGTGAGCGCGGTGGTCTCGGCGGCGCGGGCGATACCGAAGTCGATCACGCGGGGGCCGTCGGAGGCGAGCAGTACGTTGGCGGGCTTGAGGTCGCGGTGGACGATGCCCGCGCCGTGGATGACGTGCAGGGCCTCGGCGACGCCGACGGACAGCAGCAGCACGCTGCGCAGCGGCAGCGCGCCGTGCTGCGCCACGGCGTGTGCGAGCGAGGGGCCCGGTACGTACGCGGTGGCCAGCCAGGGCTGCGCGCCCTCGGTGTCGGAGTCGATGACCGGCGCGGTGTACAGGCCCTGCACCCGCTGCGCGGCCTGGACCTCCCGCTGGAAGCGCCGCCGGAACTCGGGGTCCTCGCTGAACTCGGGCCGGATCACCTTGATCGCGATGGGCCGGCCGCCGGGCGTGTAGGAGAGGTACACCTTGCCCATGCCGCCCGTGCCGAGCACGGCGGCGAGCCGGTAGCCCCCGACCACTGCCGGGTCGCTCTGCTCAAGCGGCTTGAAAAGGCCGGCCGAAGGTGCACTCGCCATGGTGATCATCCCCTGTTCACGGCGGTTCAGATCCCGCCGTCCCCGAAGTCAAGCGGGAGCGTACCGACTTTTCGCCGCGGTCCTCGCCGCGGCGGGCAACAACCCTGCAACAACAGGTGCTGCGCGAGGGGTTGACGGGTCGCGCGGGTCTCCCTAGCTTCCGAAATCGATTTCATATCGTGGAGTCGAGGGATGCGGGAGGGCCGCCATGACCGTCGACCACGCCGGACGAGCCGGTGAACACGACTGCCGCCCCGGGGCCGGGTGCTGTCCGCCAGGGGGCTCCGCCGCA
>NZ_JACBXC010001534.1 GCF_013870535.1 Streptomyces phytophilus
CGGGGCCGCCGCCGGAGCCCTCGGGGGCGGCGGGGCCCGCGTCCGCGAACTCGTAGCCGCCGCGCGCGCAGCGCTCCGTACGGCAGCGGGTCAGGGCCGTACGGCAGCCGTCGATGACGTGGAAGCCGTAGCCGAGGCTGCCGGTGACCCGGCAGCCCGTGAACGAGCCGCGCCCCGCGGCCGAGACGAACACCCCGGCCTCCGTGGGCGAGGTGATCGTGCAGCCCTCGACCACCGGGTCGGCGCCCTTGGTGACGATGATCCCCGAGGCGACGGAGTCGACCGTGGTGTCCCGCACCGTGCCGCCGCTGCCGTGGTCGCGGAACCACGCGCCGGTCGCCGCGTCCCGGATCCGGCACTGCTCCAGCGCGACCGTGGCGCCGTCGCTCACCGAGACGGCCGTCCCGCGGATCTGCGCGAGGTCGGTGTCGCTCGCCTCGACCTCCGAGCCGCGGTCGAGCACGACGAGCGCGTCGGGCACGTCGTGCACCCGGCAGGACGTGAACGACGCGGCGGCGCCGTCGCTCACCCACACCGCCGGGTAGTCGCCGGTGCTGTCGTGGATCTCGCAGTTCGCCGCCTCGGCGCGCGTCCCGGCGTCCCACACCGAAAGGCCGTTGCGGCCGAACCGGCGCACGGTCACCCGCGCGAGCCGCGCCTGCGCGCGCGAGCGCAGGTCCACGGCGTTCTCCGGGACGTCGTGGACCTCGCAGTCGGTGAGCTTGACGACGGCCTCGGTGTCGAGCGAGATGCCGTCGCCGGAGGTGCGGTGCACCGTGCAGTCAGTCAGCTCCCCGGAGGCGCGGGACGTCAACTGCACGCCGGCGCCCTTGATCTCGTAGACCTCGCAGCCCACCGCCTCGACCGTGCTGCCCTCGCCCGTGAGGAGCAGCCCGGCGCCGCCAGCGTGGTGGATGCGGCACTGCGACAGGTGCGCGCTCGAACCGCCGCGCACCGCGACCCCGCTGCGCCCGGCGGCCAGCACCTCGCAGCCCTCCAGCGCGCCGCCGGACCCGTCGGCGAACGTGACCCCCGTACCCGCCGGGTTGTCCACGGCGCAGCGGCGGACCGTGGGCCGGGCCTCGCCGCGGACCTCTATGCCCGCGGCGGAGCGGGTCACGACCCGCAGCCCGGTCAGCTCCGGCCTGCCCGCCTCGACGAGCACCGCCGGGACCGCCGCGTCCTCCCCCTCGACGTGCAGTCCCTCGACGACCGCCGACGCCCGGACGGTCAGCGCCACCCCGTCGGCCGGCGCGATGCGG
>NZ_JACBXC010001535.1 GCF_013870535.1 Streptomyces phytophilus
CCGCGCAGGCGGGGTCGGCGAGCCGGTCGGTCAGCTCGTACGGGTCGGACGCCAGGTCGTACAGCGCGTCCTGGGCCGGATCGGCGGCCAGCAGCAGCTTGTGCGTACGGGAGCGGGCCATGAGCACCCGGCCGCGCCTGCGGTCCTCGGCGAAGACGTACCGGTCCCCCGCGGCCGGCCCGGCGAGGTCGCGCCCCGGCATCTCGCCGGACGCGGCGGCGCCGCAGGCGGCGAGCACCGTGGGGGCCACGTCGACCAGCGAGGCCGGGGTGTCGTCCGCCTCCCCGCGGCGGCCCCCGCCGCGGGCCCCTGCCGGGTATTTGACCAGCAGCGGCACCCGCACCAGCGGGTCGTACATCGGGCCGTCCTTGAGCAGCAGGTGGTGGAAGCCCAGGTACTCGCCGTGGTCGGAGGTGAACAGCACCAGGGTGTCGTCGTAGAGCCCGCGCCGGCGCAGCGCGTCGAGCAGCCTGCCGACGTGGTGGTCGAGTTGGGCGATGGAGCCGTAGTAGTGCGCGAGGACGGTGCGCAGCACCGGCTCGGTCAGGGGCCCGTAGTCGAAGTACGCGCGGGCGTGCGGCAGATCGGCGTCGGGGATCCGGGAGGTCCAGCCCGGCGGGAGGGAGAGCGCGGCCGGGTCGTGGCGGGTGTCCCAGGGGGCGGGCGGATCGAAGGGGTGGTGGGGTTTGACGAACGAGACGTGCAGAAGCTGCCCGCCGCCGTCGTCCCACGCGTCCAGCTCCCGCAGGGCGCGCTCGGCGATCCAGGTGGTGGAGTGCCACTCCTCGGGCAGGTCGGAGCGGCCGGTGCCGTAGGTGTCCCGGTAGCCCGGCGGCGCGTGGGGGCGCAGCGCGAGTTCCTGGTCGAGCAGGTCGACGACGTCGGCGAGGCCGGCGGCGCGCAGTTCGCGGTGGTAGTCGTCGTCGTAGCGGCCGGGGCCGTGCTGTTCGGCGAGTTGCAGGCGGTCGTAGCCGACGTCCAGGTAGGTCGGGGTGAAGTGCATCTTGCCGACGGCGGCGGTGCGGTAGCCGGCACGGCGCAGGGCGCGGGGGAAGGTGTCGAGGGCGGGGTCGAGGGTGCTGTGGTTCGTCCAGCCGCCGTGCTGGTGGGCGTAGAGGCCGCTGAGCATGGCGTAGCGGGAGGGGGTGCAGACGGGGTACGGGCAGTACGCCTCGGTGTGCCGGACCCCGTCGGCGGCGAGCCGGTCGAGGGCGGGGGTGCGGACGTCGGGGTGGCCGGCGGCGCCGAGGCAGTCCCAGCGG
>NZ_JACBXC010001536.1 GCF_013870535.1 Streptomyces phytophilus
CCGCCCGCGCGGCGCGGGACGCCGCCAACAACGCCGCCCGCCACGCGGAGAAGGCCGCCGCCTACGCCGAGGACGCCGCGGAGCACGCCGGACAGGCCGTCGAGTACGCCAAGAGGTCCACCGAGCACGCCAACGCCGCGAGCGAGGCGGCAGAGAACGCGGTCGACGCCGTCAACAAGGCGACGGAGATCGCACAACTCGCCCGCGACGCGGAGACCGCGGAGTTGGCGGCGATGGCCGAGACGGCCGGGGCGACCGCGGTGAGACTGCGGGAAGCCGACGACCTGGACCGGGAAATCGCCGGGAAGAAGCAGACCGAGCAGGGCATGCTGGAAAAGGCGACCGCCGACGCCCTCGCCGCCGCCCGGGCCGAAACCGATCCGGCCCGGCAGGTGCACTTCTCCCGCCAGGCCGCTGTCGCCATGCTCGCCCAGGCGTCTTTGGGCACGTGGTCCGCGGAGGCCGCCGCCGAGGCACTCGCCGGCACCGATGCCGACATGAAGGCATGGCTGGACGCGGACCTGCTCACGGCACGGCGACTCGACGACCGGGACCGGCTGGTGGGCATCGCGGAGATGGCGCCCATCCCCCAGGTCGCCGAAGGCTGCAAGGCCGCACTGGATTCCGGCGACCCGGACCGGGTCGAGGAGTACCTGACCACCGGTGTGATCGAGGCCATGGCCGAGGAGAACCGGTTGGCGATCCTGGCCCGGCTGGAGGGTGCCGGGAACGCGGTGAGGAGCAGGGGCAACGCCGCGATAAGCGCCGGAACGCCCCGGGCGCTGCACGACTTCTTCGCCGATGAGTTGCCGCCGGCGCAGGCGGAGGACGACCGGATCGCGATCCTCTCCGCCATCGAGTCCGGCGGACCGATGTTCCAGCTCGCGGCGAACGCGGCGCTGCAGGGCCCGCCGTGGATGATGCGCCGGTTCATCGAGTACGCGGCGCACCGGGCCAACCTCTACGACCAGGACACCCGGGCACACGTTTTGAAGGTCGGTTCGACCATCTCGCAGGCGGCGGCGGTCGCCAAGCGTGCCGTCGAGGATGCCGCCGGGGCGCAGAAGGCGGCCGCGGAGGCACGCCAGGACGCGGCCCAGGCGCAGAAGTGGGCGGACACCGCGAAGAAGGCGGCCACGGAGGCGGCCGACCACGCCAGGGACGCGCTGGCCGGCGCCAACGCTGCGCAGGCGTCGGCGGACAGGGCGTACGACTCGGCGAAGCAGGCCACGAAGGCCGCCGTGACGGCGCGCACGGCGTCG
>NZ_JACBXC010001537.1 GCF_013870535.1 Streptomyces phytophilus
CCCCGCCGACTCCAGGGCGTGCGCGCGCTCGTCGGAGGCCGACGCCGTCAGCGCGGTACCTCCGTCGGCGGCGAGGACGACGCCCGCGGCGCTGACGTCGACCAGCTCGGCGCAGTGCAGCGCTAGCCTGCGCGCGTGCTGCTCGACGTCGAAATCGCTGACGAGGGTGTCGGCCAGGTCCACGAACGCGGCGGCCAGACCTTCCTCTCGCGACTCCTCGGGCATGGGGTCGTCACCTCGTTTCACGGCTGCGTGCCGGCCGGATGTGCGGCCGGGCGTGCCGCCGGAGATCACGCGCGACCCGCTGCCCGCATCCGGGCACGGTGGCTGAACTCGGGAGCCGAACTCGGGAAGGTTCCCGGTCGGGCATGGGCGCGCAGCGGGACTTGCTCCCAGCGATGGGCGGTTCGCTCGTGCTCCGGCGACGGCCCACCGGGGTCCGGGGTGGTCGTGGCAGACAACATTAGACGGCTGCCGCACGGGGGGCGAAGCTGCCCCGCGGACGCGGGCGTTCAGCGAGCGTTCAGCGGTCGTACGGGACCGGGGATGGCATATGCAGGGTGCCGCGGATCCGCCGCGGACGAGGGGTGGGCGACGGGCCGGCGCGGGGCCCGTCCCGGCATCCGGAATTCGGTCGCCCGGTACGCGGCGCGGTGCGAGTATCGCCGCCATGGTCGACATGTCCCTCCTCGCCGCCTTCGTCGCGGCGATCTTCGTGCTCTCCATCACCCCGGGCCCCGACATGATGTTCATCGTGGCCATGGGCGGGCGCGGCGGCTCCGGTATGGGCGTCATGGCCGCGGCGGGCGTGGCCTGCGGCATGCTCGTGCACGCCTGCGCCGCCGCCCTCGGGCTCTCCGCGCTCTTCGGCGCGCTGCCGGTGCTCTACCACGTGCTCCGCTGGCTCGGCGCCGCCTACCTCCTCTACCTCGCCGTCCGCGCCTTCCGGGACCGCTCCGTGCCCGGCGACGAGGACGGCGCGGCCGACGCGGACGGCAAACGCAGCGGGCCCCGACCGCGCCGCGCGTTCTGGCAGGGGATGGTCACCAACCTGCTGAACCCCAAGGTCATCATGTTCAACATCGCGTTCCTGCCGCAGTTCGTGGACCCGGGCCGCGGCCATCTGCCGCTGCAACTGCTCGTCCTCGGCATCACCGGCGTCGTCGTCGGCTTCTGCGTCGACGGCTCGGTCGGGCTGCTCTCCGGCCGGCTGTCGCGGGCGCTGCGCCGCAGCCGCCGGCTGGCGCGCGGGCTCAACAT
>NZ_JACBXC010001538.1 GCF_013870535.1 Streptomyces phytophilus
CATGCTGTGGTTCTTCCGCGACCCCGACCGCGAGATCACCGAGGGCCGGGTCGTCTCCCCCGCCGACGGCGTGGTGCAGAGCATCATGTCCCGCCCCGACGGCCGCACCCGGGTCGCGATCTTCATGAGCCCGCTGAACGTGCACGTGAACCGCGCCCCGCTGGCCGGCACCGTCACCTCCGTGGAGCACGTCCCCGGCGGCTACGTCCCGGCGTTCAACAAGGAGAGCGAGAACAACGAGCGCGTCGTGTGGCATCTGGACACCGAACTCGGCGACGTCGAGATGGTCCAGATCGCCGGCGCGGTCGCCCGCCGCATCGTGCCGTACGTGACGAGCGGCACCAAGGTCGAGCAGGGCGAGCGCGTCGGGCTGATCCGCTTCGGCTCCCGCGTCGACGTGTACCTGCCGCAGGGCATCGAGGCCGGCGTGGACGTCGGCCAGGCCACCACCGCGGGGGTGACGCGCCTTGACCGTGATTGATCCGGAGACGAAGGCAGGCTGGGTCCCCGAGGTCGACGAGGACGACGACGACATGCCGCTCTCGACGCGGCTGTCGATCGCCGACACCCTCACGCTCGCGAACGCGACCTGCGGCTTCCTCGCCGTCTACTTCACCACCACCGGCGTCCTCGTCCCGCATCTGATGGGCGAGGACGAGGCCGGCATCGCGCGGCACAGCGCCGCCACCGCCGTGATCCTCATGCTGCTCGCCTCGGTCTTCGACCTCTTCGACGGCCTGGTGGCGCGCAAGCTGCGCAGCTCGGCGATGGGCGCGGAGCTGGACAACCTCTCCGACCTGATCAGCTTCGGGCTGGCGCCCGCGTACTTCGTGCTGGTCTACGGCATGGTCGCCGACGACGCGCACCAGCGGGTCTCCACGGTGGCCGCGGTCGCCGTGGTGCTGGCGGTGGTGCTGCGGCTTGCGCGGTTCTCCTGCGTCACCGTGCGGGACGGCGTCTTCCAGGGCATGCCGAGTCCCTTCGGAGCGCTGACGGTGATCTCGGTGGTGCTGCTGGAGCTGCCGTTCGTGCCGACGCTGCTGGCGATCGTCGGGGTGGCCTGGCTGATGGTGAGCCGGGTGGAGTACCCCAAGCCGCGCGGGCGGCTCGCGGTGGCCACCCTCGTGTGGATCTTCATCAGCATGACCTGCCTGGGCGCGTGGGCCTTCGACGCGCCGAACGGGCAGATGCTGCTCCAGACCGGCTGCGCGCTGCAGATAGTGACGGCCGCGACGATCCCGCTGTTCGCCACCGCCCGC
>NZ_JACBXC010001539.1 GCF_013870535.1 Streptomyces phytophilus
GAGCATACCGGCGCCCCGGACCGCGTCGGGGCCCGCACCGCAGGCCACGGTCTGACCGGCCGTTCCCCGACCGAGCACTGAGGAAGCAGCATGGACATCGACTGGGCAGCACTCGGCGAGGTCTTCGGCGTCAGCCTCGTCATGACGGTGGCTCTCGTGGGCCTCTTCACGGTCGGCATCGTCGGCCTGTCGCCGAAGACGGAACCCGGGGGCCCCGACGGCTCCGCGGGGTCGGAGACGGCACCCTCCGCCCTGGCCAGGACGGGTGCGTACGTATGCTTCACGCTGTGTGCAGCAGCCGTGGCGTACGGGATCTATCTGATCGTCAAATGACGGCGCGCGCCGGCGGCCTCCTGGTCGCCGGCACGACGTCGGACGCGGGCAAGAGCGTCGTCACCGCCGGCATCTGCCGGTGGCTGGCCCGGCGCGGCGTGGCCGTCGCGCCGTTCAAGGCGCAGAACATGTCGCTCAACTCGTACGTGACGCGCGAGGGCGCCGAGATCGGGCGGGCCCAGGCCATGCAGGCGGCGGCGGCCCGCACCGAGCCCAGCGCGCTGATGAACCCGGTGCTGCTCAAGCCGGGCGGCGAGGCGCGCAGCCAGGTCGTGGTGCTGGGCCGGCCGATGGCGGAGCTGAGCGCGGCGGGCTACCACGGGGAGCGGCAGCGGGCGCTGTTCGACACGGTCACGGACTGCCTGGAGGAGCTGCGGCGCTCGTACGACGTGGTGATCTGCGAGGGCGCCGGGAGCCCGGCGGAGATCAACCTGCGGCACAGCGACATCGTCAACATGGGCCTGGCGCGGGCGGCGCGGCTGCCCGTCGTGGTCGTCGGGGACATCGACAGGGGCGGGGTCTTCGCGTCGTTCTTCGGCACCACCGCGCTGCTGAGCGCCGCCGACCAGCGCCTGGTCGCGGGCTATCTGGTCAACAAGTTCCGCGGTGACGTCTCCCTGCTGGAGCCGGGGCTGTCGATGCTGCGCGGGCTGACGGGGCGGCAGACCCTCGGGGTGCTGCCGTACCGGCACGGGCTCGGCATCGACGAGGAGGACGGGCTGCGGCTGTCGCTGCGCGGCCTGATACGCGAGCTGCCGGCCACGCGGCCGCACGGGGCCGAGGTGCTGCGGGTCGCGGTGGTGCCGGTGCCGCTGATGTCGAACTTCACCGACGTGGACGCGCTGGCCGCGGAGCCGGGCGTGGCGGTGCAGTTCACCGACCGGCCGGAGGAGTTGGCGGACGCGGACCTGGTGGTGCTGCCGGG
>NZ_JACBXC010000154.1 GCF_013870535.1 Streptomyces phytophilus
GGCCTCCGCGGCGGGCAGCGAGCCCACCAGCCGGCGCTGGCGCACCACTTCGACGCGGTCGCACAGGCCCAGCAGCTCGGGGAGGTAGGAGGAGACGACCACGATCGCCAGGCCGTCGGCGGCCAGTTCGGCGATCACCTGGTAGATGTCGGCCTTGGAGCCGACGTCGACGCCCTTCGTGGGCTCGTCGAGCAGCAGCACCTTGGCGCCGGTGGCCCGCCAGCGGGCGACCAGCGTCTTCTGCTGGTTGCCGCCGGAGAGGGAGGAGACCGGGTCGCTCCAGTCGCCGAGCTTGATGCGCAGGCCCTCGGAGGCGGCGGTGACGTGCTCGCGCATCCGGCGGCGGCGCAGCACCCCGAGGGTGCCGGTGCGCGGCAGGCTGGCGATGGCGACGTTCTTCTCGATGCTCAGCCCCAGCAGCAGCCCGGACTCCTTGCGGTCCTCGGGCAGCAGCCCGAGCCCGGCCCGGGCGGCGGCGCGCGGGGACGTGGCGCTGACGCGGCGGCCGTCGAGGAGGATCTCGCCGCCGAGCACGGGGTCGGCGCCGAAGACGGCGCGCAGCAGTTCTGTGCGCCCGGAGCCGAGCAGCCCGGCCAGGCCCACGACCTCCCCGCGGCGTACGGTCAGGTCGACCGGCGCGGGGAAGCCGGCGGGCCGAAGGCCCCGCAGCTCCAGCCGTACGTCGCCGGGCCGCGCGCGCTCGCCGGGGTAGAGGTTCTCGATCCGGCGGCCGACCATCGACTGCACGAGGGAGTCCTCGTCGTAGTCGGACATCGGCCGGGTCTCGACCAGCCGGCCGTCGCGCAGCACGGTCACCCGGTCGCCGACGGCGAACATCTCCTCCAGCCGGTGGGTGACGTACAGGACGGAGACGCCCTCGTCGCGCAGCACGGCGATGCGGCCCAGCAGCGCGTCCGCCTCCTGCGCGGACAGCGCGGTGGTCGGCTCGTCGAAGACGACGAGCCGCGCGTCCTGGCCGAGCACCCGGGCGATCTCGACCAACTGCCGGGTGGCGGTGGTCAGTTCCGACACGCGGGTGCGCGGGTCCAGGTCGGCCAGGCCGACGCGGGCCAGCATCTCGCGGGCCTGGGCGCGCTGCCGGCGGCGGTCGACCCAGCCGGCGCGGCCGGGCATGCCGAACATGCTCAGATTGCTCGCCACGGTCAGCTCGGGCATCAGGCTCAGCTCCTGATACACCACGCCGATGCCGGCCGCGCGCGCCTCCGCGGGGGTGACGTGGGTGCGCATCTCGCGGCCGCGCACCCGGTACGCGCCGCTGTCGCGGGCCACCGCGCCGGTCAGCACCTTGATCAGGGTGGACTTCCCGGCGCCGTTCTCGCCGGCGAGGCAGTGCACCTCGCCCGGCGCGATGTCCAGGTCCACGTCGGCCAGCGCCGTGACGGCGCGGTAGCTCTTTCCCACGCCCCGCAGGCTGACCACGGGGCTCGGCTCGGGGGTCGCCATGGCCGGCCCTCAGCCCTTGGTCTTGGGCGGGTTGAGCAGTTGCTCGTACTGCTCCTCGTCCACGGTCGACTTGTCGATGACCACGGCGCCCGGGTCGAGCCGGACGGGCGGCGTGCTGTCGCCCGCGGCCATCGCGGCCTCGACGACGCCCTGGTAGCCGAAGAAGAACGGGTTCTGGACGATGATCGCGTCGATGGACCCGTCGCGTACGCCGGCGATCTCGGCGGGGTCGGAGTCGAAGGCGACGACGGCGACGCGGTCGGCGGCGTTGCGCTCGGCGACGGCCTTGGCGGCGCCGGTGCCGGAGGTGTTGTTGTCGGCGAAGACCCCGGCCAGGTCGGGCGTCGCGGTGAGGGCGTCGTTGACCTGGGAGACGGCCTTGTTGAGGTCGTTGTCGTTGACGGAGGTCTGGATGATCTCGGCGTCGGGGCACTTGGCGGCCAGGCCGCTCTTGAAGCCGTTGAACCGGTCGACGAGGACCTGCTGGCCGGAGGTCGAGCTCTCGTGGAGGATCTTGCCGTCCTCCTGGCCCTTGTCGGTGAGCAGTTCGCACATGCGCGCGCCGGCCTGCTCGCCCGCCTTGACGTTGTCGGTGCCGATGAACCCCTCGGCCTCGGTGGTGATCGCGTTGTCGACGGTGATCACCTTGATGCCCGCGTCGCGGGCCCGGTCCACGGCGCTGTTCAGCGCGGTGGAGGAGTTCGAGGCCAGCACGATGGCGTCGGCGCCCCGGGAGATGGAGTTCTCCACCAGGCTGACCTGCTCCTCGATGTCGGTCTCCGAGGTCGGGCCGAAGAGGCCGAGGTCGATGCCGAAGTCGTCGCCCGCCTGCTTGGAGCCGGCGAGCATCGACTGCCAGAAGTCGGAGTCGGTGGCCTTGGTGATGACGTCGACCTTGGTGCCGCCGACCGCGGCGGCGCCGGACGAGGAGGACCCGGAGTCGTCGAACGCCGCCTTCCCGGCGGCGACGCCGCCGGCCGCGAAGACCACGGCCACGGCTGCGGCCACCCCCGAGGAGACGAAACGGATGCGCGCCATGGCTACTCCTGGTTGCTGGGGGACGTGGGGGATGGAGAGGACGAGGGGGACGGAGCGGTGAAGGGGACGAGCAGGGGCGCGCCGCCGTCCGGGGTGCGCCGGACGCGGTAGCCCATGCCGTGGGCGAGGACCCAGCCGTAGTCGTGGCCGGCGTTGCCGGGGTAGACGGCCAGGAAGCGGTACGGCTCGTCGCCGGTGTTGACGCTGCGGTGCGCCCAGCCCGGCGGGATGTAGCCGATGGCCCCCGGGTACATGTCGATCCACTGCGGCCGGTCGCCGTCGAAGAGCAGCAGCCCGCCGGTGCCGGCGAGGCCGAGGTAGATCTCGCCCTGCGGGTTGGGGTGCTGGTGGCCCTTGGTCATGTGGAACTCGCCGCCGACCGTGCCCGGCCGGATCGTGGTGATCGACTGCGGCAGCTCGCCCTCGGCCTCCGGTACGGGCGAGGAGGCGACGTCGTACACGACGGGGTCACCGCCGTCCCGTACCGCGGCGTGCCAGGCGTCGCCGTCGGCGAAGAGGCCGTCGAGATCGGACATGCGCCGGGTGAGCACCGGGCCCGACGGGCTCATGCCGCCGGCCCGCGGATCGAAGGTGATGAGACTCGGCTCGATGGGGGGCGATGCGTATGACGGCACCGTGGCCTCCTGGGGTCGTGCGGGGTACTTCCGGAGGGCGTCAGCGTGATGACCAGGTCATTTGACATCCTGTACGGTCAGGATGTCAAGGGTTCCGGCACGCAGCGGAAACATCGCGGAAACGCGTCGCGGCCGGCCCGCTCGGTGTGAGCGGACCGGCCGGTGAAGGTCGGGTCGGGAGGGGCGTACGGGACGGGTACGGCCCCCGGCGCGTCAGTCGGTGACGATCATCAGCGGGCGCGGCGCGGCGCCGGACTGCCGGGACAGCTCCACCTCGAAGCGGCTGCGGTCGCCGCGGTGGAAGGCGACGAAGCTCTCGACCGGCCGGCCCTGCTCGCCGACGCTGACGCTGCGCAGCACCAGCACCGGGGCGCCCCGGTTGACGCCGAGGCTGCGGGCCAGCTCCGCGGAGGCCACGGCCGCCTCCACCGAGCGGCGGCCCTGCACGAGCCGCACCCCGAACCGCCCCTCCAGCAGCGCGTACAGCGACTCCTGGGTCAGGTCCTCGTCGACCAGACCGGGGGCCACCTCCTGCGGGACGTGGGTGATCGTGAGCACCCACGGCTCCTCCTCGACGAACCGCAGCCGCTCGATGACGATCACCGGGTGCCCCGGCGGCACCTCCAGCGCACCGGCGACCTGCGCGTCCGCCGGGACCACCGCAAGCCGGCGGACCTGGCTGCGCAGGTGGCCGCCGCGGGCGGCGACGTCCTCGTACAGCCCGGTGAGGGACTGGACCAGGCCCTCGGGGGTCTTGGGGTGGGCGACGAAGGTGCCGCGGCCCTTGATCCGCTCGATGACCCCTTCGGACTCCAGCTCGGCGAGGGCCTGGCGGACGACCGTCCGGGAGACCCCGTAGCGTTCGCACAGCTCGTGGTCCCCCGGCAGCCGGTCGCCGGGCCCCAGCTCGCGGCTCTCCATCTCGCCCAGGAGAATCTGCTTGAGCTGGTGGTAGAAGGGGAGCAGCGACGAACGATCGATACTTGACTGCATGTCATGAGAGGATAACAACTCTCACGGCACGACCGCCCGCCGGGCGCCCCTCCCCCACTGCTCCTCTCCGGTCGGCCGGTCAGCCGGCCGGGACGAACATCTTCAGGTCGGTGAGGCTGGCGCTGCCCTCGTAGACGTTGGTGTAGAGGTCGCCGATCACGAACGAGTCGGGGTAGGCCGAGCCCTGCGGCCACTGGTCCGCCCAGGTGGTGCTGCCGTTCTTGTCGTTCTGCACCAGGTCCCCGTCGAACCGGCCGTCGTACTCCTCCGGCTTGGTGTTGTAGTGCCAGATCGGCGCGTCGTCCACGACGAACGGCCGGTGGAAGCGGAGCGTCTGCTGACCGGCGCGGGCGAAGTTGCCGCTGGCCTCCAGGGTGTAGCCGGTGGCGTCGCGCTCGATGGCGAAGGTGTAGTCCTCGTTCGGCATCAGCTCCGGCTGCAGCTCGCCCGCGGAGGAGAGCTGCTGCTCGGCGACGCCGCCGGAGCAGCTCGACATGAACCACTGCGAGTTCCCGGCGAGCCCGCCCTGGCCCGGGGTCCAGTTGGGCATCCCGCTGATCCACATGTTGACGGTGTTGAAGCTGCTGTCCTTGTAGTCGTAGTACTGCCCGGTCGAGGCGTCGCAGATCCGGCCGCCGGTGCCGCCGCCGACGCGGTCGGGGTGCTGGGCGAAGGAGTCCATGAGCACCTTGCGGCGGTAGTGCCAGAAGTGGTTGTTGCGGGGCGCGGGGTCGGGGAAGTCGACGATCGACATGTAGTGGAAGCCGTTGTAGCCGTACGGGCCCTCGCGCACGTCCTGCCACTCGCAGTACGGCGCCGAGGCGTCGCCCTCCCAGCCGGGGCTGTTCGAGCCCTCGCCCCAGGGGTGCTGCGTCTTGCAGCCCTCGGCGTCGTAGCCGTTGATCCGGCCGTCGTACTCGATGGAGCCGTTGCGCTTGCCGCCGAAGTCCAGCGTCTTCAGCTTGTACTCGATGCGGTACGCGTCGGGCAGCTGCTCGGTGGGCCGCAGGATGGCGCCGCCGGTGTGGTCGGGCACGTCGAGCCGGGCGACGGGGCCGCCGCCCGCGGTGTCGTTGGTGATCGACGGCGGCTGCTCGATCTCGCCGTCCTTGTTCCAGTCGCGGGCCGAGAGCGAGGCCGTCAGCCAGCCGCCGTCGCCGACCGGGAACTCCTTGCGGTACGTGTCGAAGGAGCCCATCGCCTCCTCCCAGTCGGGGCCGTAGTCGTTGCGGTACCACTGGCCGTTGTCGTCCATGATCGTGTCGAACGGCTCGTCGTAGGTCTCGCGGGTCCAGGACGCGCCGTCCGGGTCCAGCTGATCGGCGAAGTCCTCCTCGTGCAGCAGCTGCCACTCCACCGCGGAGCCGGCGGTGGCGCCCTCCGGCGCGGCCGAGGCCGTCGCCGTGCCGCCCTGGAGGGCGGGGGTCAGCGCCAGGGCGCCGGCGGCGAGCGCGAGGCCGGCGCGGCGGGAGCGGACGGCGAGTCCGCCGGCGCGGGTGGGGGGTCGGGACGTAGACGTCATCAGAAGTTCCCGTCGGGGTCGTAGTACTTCTTCGCGTTGTCCTCGGTCACCATCGGCGCGGGGACGACGGTGTCCTTCTCGGTTTCCTTGCCGTCGAGGATCTCGACGGTGCGGTCGAGGCCCAGGCTGCCGATCTCGTCCGCGTCGTTGAGCCCGGTGACCAGGTAGTTGGTGCCGTCGAGGATCGCCTTGACGGCCTCGGTCTGGCCGTCCACGCCGGCCAGCACAATGTCCTCGGCCAGCCCGGCGTCCGACACGGCGCGCTGCGCGCCCAGGCACATCGCGTCGTTCTCGCAGAACACCGCGTCGATGTCGGAGTGCGCGGCGAGCAGGTCCTCCATGACCTTCAGCCCGCCGTCGGTGGTCCAGTCGCCGAAGCCCGGCGCCTCGACCAGCTCGATGCCGGGCGCGCCGTCGAGGGCCTGCTTGACCCCGTCGGTACGGGCCAGGCCGATGCTGTTGTCCGCGGGGCCGCCCTTGATGATCGCGACCTTGCCGCCGTCGGGCAGGCGCTCCAGCAGGAAGTCGCCGTTCTGCTTGCCGATGGCCTCGTTGTCCGGGCCGATCCAGCTCGTGTAGTCGCCCGTCCGGAACTTCCGGTCGACCAGCACGGCCGGCTTGCCCGCGGCCTTGATGGCGTTCAGCACCGCGGGCGCCGACTCCAGCGGGCCGCCGGAGACGATCACGGCGTCGACGCCCTTGGCGAGCAGGTCGTCGACGTTGGCGGCGAGCTTGGCGGCGTCGCCGCCGGCGTCGGTGGAGCGGACGTCGACGCCCTGCTTCTTCGCCCGGGCCTCGATCGCCTTGTCCATGCCGTTGAAGTAGGGGCCGCTGAGGGTGAAGTTCGCGACGCCGACCGTGTACGAGCCGTCCCCGCCGGAGTCGTCGGAGGAGCAGCCGGCCAGCGCCGTGGCGGTGAGGAGGCCGGCGGCGAGGGCCGCGGCCGAGCGGATGCGGATCATGTGGTTCTCGCCTTCGTTCGGTCGGTGCCGCCGCTCCCGCCGCGCAGCCGGCCGGCGCGCTGCACGAGGATGACGGCCACGATGATCAGGCCCTTGAGGACCTGCTGCCAGAAGCTCTGCACGTCGTAGAGGTTCAGCAGGTTGTTGATGAGGGCCAGCAGCAGCACGCCCGCGAAGGTGGCGCGGACCGAGCCCTTGCCGCCGGCCAGGCTGGCGCCGCCGATCACGCAGGCGGCGATGGCGTCCAGCTCGAACGCGGTGCCGACGCTGGGCTGCGCGATGCCCACCCGGCTGGCCAGGATGACCCCGGCGAGCCCGGCGCAGGCGCCGCTGATCGTGTACGCGAGCACGAGGTGCCGGCGCACCCCGATCCCCGCGAGGCGTACCGCCTCGGCGTTGCCGCCGATGGCGACGAGTGCCCGGCCGGGCGCGGTACGGGTGAGGAAGATCCCGCCGAGGAGGAAGACGCCGAGCATGATCAGCGTGGCGGCGGGAAACGGCCCGGCGGTCGCGGAGCCCAGCTCGAAGAAGCTCTCCTTGGTCGGCGCGACGGGCGTCTCGGAGTAGACGAACGCCAGCCCGCGCACCGTGGTCAGGGCCGCCAGCGTCACCACGAACGGGGCGATCGCGAATCTCGCCACGAGCGTGCCGTTGACCGCCCCGCAGCCGATGCCGACGGCGACCCCGGCCAGCAGGGCGAAGGGCACGGGCATGTCGGCGGCGAGGCCGGCGGCCATGATGCCGGTCAGCGCGACGACGGAGCCGACGGACAGGTCGATGCCGCCGGTGACGATCACCACGAGCATGCCGTAGGCGAGCAGGCCGGTGGTCACCATCTGCTTCATCAGGTTGGTGAGGTTGGTGTCGGTGAGGAACGCGTCGGTCGTGGAGCCGGCGACGGCGACGAACGCCGCCAGCAGCAGGAGCATCCCGGCCTCGGCGGTGAAGTCCCGGCCGCGTACCACCAGCCGCGGCAGCCGCAGGCGGGCGAGGACCGGGGCGGGGGTCCGGTCGGCCGGCTCCTTCCCGGTGCTCTCGGTGCTCTCCGTGGTCCCGGTGGTCCCGGTGTCCGGTGTCGTGTCGGTCTTCGCGGCGTCCGCCGCCGGGGGCCGCCCGTTCACGCGGCACGCCCGATCGCGTACGAGAGGACGCCGTCCTCGGTGGCGTCCTTCGCGGGCACGTCCGCGACGAGCCGGCCCTCGTGCATCACCAGCACGTGGTCGCTCGCCCCGATCACCTCCGTGAGGTCCGAGGAGACCAGCAGCACGGCCATCCCGCCGCGGGCCAGTTCGTCGAGCGTCCGGTAGATCTCCGCGCGCGTCGCCACGTCCACTCCCCTGGTCGGCTCGTCGAGCAGCAGCACCCGCGGCCTGGTCAGCAGCCACTTCGCGAGCACCGCCTTCTGCTGGTTGCCGCCGCTGAGCGTCCACACGGGCAGCGCGGCGCAGTTGGCCGGGCGGATGTCCAGCCGGCCCACCATGTCCGCGGCCTCCCGGCGGCGGCGCGGCCCGTCGAGCAGCGGGCCGCGGGTGGCGGTGTGCAGCGTCGTCAGGCCGATGTTCTC
>NZ_JACBXC010001540.1 GCF_013870535.1 Streptomyces phytophilus
GCCACCGACGGCCGCGACGACCTGTTCGGCTACTTCGGCCTGCGCACGGTCCACACCCGCTACCTGCTGCGCCACCCCACCGAGCGCGCCGTCATCGAGACCACCCAGCACTTCTTCCTGCGCGTCGCCTGCGGGCTGGCGGCCGACGAGTCCGACGCCTCCCTCGCCGAAGTCGAGGAGCTGTACGGGCTGATGAGCCGCCTCGGCTACCTGCCCTCCTCCCCCACGCTCTTCAACTCCGGCACCCGCCACCCGCAGATGTCGTCCTGCTACCTGCTCGACTCCCCGCTCGACGAGCTGGACTCGATCTACGAGCGCTACCACCAGGTCGCCCGGCTCTCCAAGCACTCCGGCGGCATCGGCATCCCCTTCACCCGCGTCCGCTCCCGCGGCTCGCTGATCCGCGGCACCAACGGCCACTCCAACGGCATCGTCCCGTTCCTGCGCACCCTGGACGCCTCCGTCGCCGCCGTGAACCAGGGCGGCAAGCGCAAGGGCGCCGCCTGCGTCTACCTGGAGCCCTGGCACGCCGACGTCGAGGAGTTCCTGGAGCTGCGCGACAACACCGGCGAGGAGGCCCGCCGCACCCACAACCTCAACCTCGCGCACTGGATCCCGGACGAGTTCATGCGCCGCGTCGAGGCCGACGGCCCCTGGTCGCTCTTCTCGCCCGCCGACGTGCCCGAGCTGACCGACCTGTACGGCGCCGCGTTCGAGGAGGCGTACGCGCGCGCGGAGGCCGAGGGGCGCTACGTCAAGCAGGTCCCCGCACGGCAGTTGTACGGCCGGATGATGCGGACCCTCGCGCAGACCGGCAACGGCTGGATGACGTTCAAGGACGCCGCCAACCGCACCGCCAACCAGACCGCGGAGCCCGGCGCCGTCGTGCACTCCTCGAACCTGTGCACCGAGATCCTGGAGGTCTCGGACGACGGCGAGACCGCGGTGTGCAACCTGGGCTCGGTCAACCTCGCGGCCCACCTGGGCGACACCGCAGGCGGCTGGGAGGAGGCGATGGACTGGGAGCGGCTGGACGCCACGGTCCGTACCGCCGTGACGTTCCTCGACCGCGTCGTGGACATCAACTTCTACCCCACCCGGCAGGCCGCCGCGTCCAACTCCCGCTGGCGGCCCGTGGGCCTGGGCGTGATGGGGCTCCAGGACGTCTTCTTCCGGCTGCGGCTCCCCTTCGACTCGCCCGCGGCGCAGGCGCTGTCCACGCGGATCGCCGAGCGCATCATGCTCGCCGCGTAC
>NZ_JACBXC010001541.1 GCF_013870535.1 Streptomyces phytophilus
CCTCCAGCGTCGACGCGCACGCCCGCTTCGGCGGCGTGGTGCCCGAGGTGGCGCGCGGGGCCGAGGCCGTACGCGCCGACGCGCACCCCGAGACGGGCAAGGTCGCCTTCGGCTTCCTGCACACGCTCGGCTCCGAGACCGTGCCGGGGCTGCTGCGGGAGTTCCGCAAGGACCACCCGCGGGTGCGCTTCGCGCTGGTGCAGAACTACGGCGAGTGGATGCTCCAGCGGCTGCGCGCGGGCGAGTTGGACCTGTGCCTGACCTCGCCGGTGCCGGACGCGCCTGACCTCCGGGCGCGGCGCCTCGACGAGCAGCGCCTGCGGCTCGTGGTGCCGGACGACCACCGGCTGGCGGGGCGCCGCCGGATCCGGCTGGCGGAGGTGGCGGAGGACCCGTTCGTGACGCTGGAGCCGGGCTACGGGATGCGGCGGATGATGGAGGAGTTGTGCGCCGAGGCGGGGTTCGTGCCGCGCATCGCGTTCGAGGGGGAGGAGGCGGAGACGATCCGCGGGCTGGTCGCGGCGGGGCTCGGCGTCGCGCTGCTGCCGCCGCCCGCGGTGCCGCGGCCGGGGGTGGTGGAACTGGACGTCACGGCGCCCCGGGCGGTGCGGGAGATCGGGGTGGCGTGGGTGGCGGGGCAGCAGGAGACGGCGCCGGTGGGGGCGTTCCGGCGGTTCCTGCTGGGACGCCGGGGGCAGTTGCTGGCGGGATAGGAGGTACGGACCGGAGGCGGGACGCCGTGGCGGTGACCGGTACCGGTCACCGTGGCGGTGGCCCGTGGCGGTGACCCGTACCGGGCGGGGCCGTACCAGGGGCCGTGGTGCCCGGGCCCGACTCCCCCGCGCAAACTTCCCCCGCGCACCCGCCCAAGGGTAGGCCGCCCCTCTGACAACGCACCCGCGTACAGCCGCACCCGCACACCGCCGCGGTCGGCGTGTGCCGCGCCGCAGCGGCTCCTACGCCGGGGCGAAGCCCGCCGCCAGCGGCATCCGCAGGCCGATCGGCGGGGGCGCGGCCAGCGCGTCGGCGAGCGGCCTGCTGTACGGCCGGCCGAAGAGCGAACCCCTGACGAAGTCGGCGGCCAGGGCGAGGACTTCGGGCCGGTGCTGGTGCAGCCCGTGGCCGTCGGAGTGCACCTCGAAGCGGCACACGTCGCGGTTGGCCTTCTTCGCCCGCACCGCCAGCCGGTACGACAGGTCCGGGTCGGTGCGCGCGTCGTCCGTGCCGTGCACGAGCAGCACGGTGCGCCCGCT
>NZ_JACBXC010001542.1 GCF_013870535.1 Streptomyces phytophilus
TCGCCAGGGCCGAGGACGTCCAGCACCTCGTCGCACAGCGGCTCCAGCGGCGGCGGGTTGCCGGGGCCGGTGAGTGCCGCCGTGCGGGTCAGGCGGGCGCAGAGCTGCTCGATGCCCGTGGAGACGTCCATCAGCCGGGACTCGACCAGGCCGTCCGTGTACAGCAGCAGCGTCGAGCCCTGCGGCGCCTGGAGTTCCACCGCCTCGAAGCCCACACTGCCCACCCCGATCGGCGCGCCCGGCGGTACGTCCAGCACCTCGCTGGTGCCGTCGCGGCGGAGCAGGACCGGCGGCGGGTGGCCGGCGTTGGAGGCGGTGAGGGTGTGGGCGATCGGGTCGTAGACCGCGTACAAGCAGGTGGCCATGCGGTCGTCGCCGAGGCGCTGCGCCTGCTCGTCGAGGTGGTGCAGCACCTCCTGCGGCGGCAGGTCGAGCTGCGCCAGCGTCTGCGCCGCGGTACGCAGCTGGCCCATGATCGCCGCGGAGGTCACCGAGTGGCCCATGACGTCGCCGACGACCAGCGCGACCCGGCTGCCGGGCAGCGGGATCGCGTCGTACCAGTCGCCGCCGACGCGCGCGGTCTCGGCCGCGGGCCGGTAGCGGCTGGCGAGGCGGACGCCGGTGGGCTCCGGCAGGTACTCGGGCAGCATCGTGCGCTGCAACTGGTCCGCGATGTACGCCTCGCGGTCGTAGATCACCGCTTTGTCGACGCCGAGGGCCGTGTGCGTGGCCAGTTGGGCGGCGATCAGCAGGTCGTCCTGCCCGTACGCGGGCCGCGCCGGACCCCGTACGAGCACCGCCACCCCGATCACGCGGCGCCGGCCGCGCAGCGGGGCGACGATCGTGCGCTTGTCGGCCGGCGCGTTCGCCAGCGGGCTCTCGCGGCCCAGCAGTTCGATGAGGGCGGCGCGGGCGGCCAGCGTCTCGCCGAACACCGGGCGGACGCCGCGCAGCACTTCGAGGAGCGCCCCGGCCCGTACGACGTCGACGCTCTCGGCCGCGCCCAGGCCCGGCGTCTCCGGCTCCGTCGCCGCGGGCAGCAGCCGGCTGCCACCCATGCTGTCGACGTCCTCGACGCCGTCGGTGATCCGGTCCGTACGCCGCAGCCGCAGCCGGAACGGCTCCGTCGGCTGCTCGTCGCCGACCGGCAGCGGGTCGCGGAGGTAGACGAGGATCGCGTCGGCGAAGGACGGCACGACGGAGCGGCACAGGCCGAGGACGATCTCGTCCAGGTCGATGCCGCGGGCGATC
>NZ_JACBXC010001543.1 GCF_013870535.1 Streptomyces phytophilus
CGTCCGGTAGTGCAGGCCGGACTCCGCCGGGCCCGCCGCGGCGGGCTCCTCCGGGTCGATCCAGTAGCGGCGGCGCTGGAAGGCGTACGTGGGCAGCTCGACCGAACGCCCGTGCGGCAGCACGTCCGTCCACCGCGGGCCCACGCCGTGCGCGTGCAGCTCGCCCATGGCGTGCAGGAGCGCGGTGGGCTCGTCGGCGGGGCCCGTCGGCGCGTCGGCGTCCGGGGACCTGCGGGCCGGGCGCAGTGCCGGGATCACCGCGGCGCCGTCGTCGGTCGGCAGGATCGCCCGGGTGAGGGTGGTCAGGGTGGCGCCGGGGCCGATCTCCAGGAACGCGGTGGCGCCCTCGCCGGCGAGGTGGGCGAGGCCCTGGTGGAAGCGGACCGGCCGGCGGATGTGCTCCGCCCAGTACGCGGCGTCCGTCAGCTCGCCGGCCGTGGCCGCCGTGCCGGTGAGGTTCGACACCACGGGGAGTTCGGGCGCACGGTACGTGAGCCCGGCCGCGGCGCTCGTGAACTCGGCCAGCACGGGGTCCATCTGCGCGGAGTGGAAGGCGTGGCTCACCTTCAGCCCGCGGGTGCGGATCCCGGCCGCGCCCAACTCCTCGGCGAGCGCGGCCAGCGCGTCGGCCGGCCCGGCGAGCACCGTCGCCACGGGGGAGTTGTACGCGGCGATCTCCGTCCGCCCGTGCCGCTCCAGGTACTCGGCCAGCGCCTCCGGCCCGGCCTGCGCGGCGAGCATGCCGCCGGTGCCGTGGGGGAGTTCGTTCATCAACCGCGCGCGGGCCGTGACGAGCCGGGCCGCGTCGGCGAGGGACAGCACGCCGGCGACGTGCGCGGCGGTCAGCTCGCCGATGGAGTGGCCGATCAGGTGATCGGGCCGCACGCCCCACGCCTGGAGCTGGCGGGTGAGCGCCGTGTGCAGGGCGAACAGGCCGGTCTGGGTGTAGAGGGTCTGGTCGAGCAGCGCCGCCCCGCTGTCGGCCGCGTCGGCGAACATCACCTCGCGCACCGGGATGTCGAGGTGCGCGTCGAGCGCGGCGCACGCCTCGTCCAGCGCCTCGGTGAACTCGGGCAGCACGCCGTACAGTTCGCGGCCCATGCCGGGACGCTGGCTGCCCTGGCCGGAGTACATGAACACCAGGCCGCCGGGCTTCTGCTCGCCTCCGGTACGGATCACGCCGGGCGCGCTCCGGTCCCGGGCCACCGCGCGCAGGCGGTCGAGGAGTTCCGTGCGGTCGCGGCCGAG
>NZ_JACBXC010001544.1 GCF_013870535.1 Streptomyces phytophilus
GCAGCCGCTGCTCGTTCGCCACCGCCACGGCGGCCGCCCGCGAGTCGACGCCCAACTTGTCGTAGATCCGGCCCAGGTGCGTCTTCACCGTCGCCTCGCTGATGAACAGCGCCCGCGCGATCTCCCTGTTCGAGCTGCCCCGGGCGAGCTGCGCCAGGATGTCGCGCTCGCGGTCCGTCAGCGCCGGGCGCGGCGTGCGCAGCTGGGCCATGACGCGGTCCGCGACCGGCGGCGACAGCGCCGTGCGGCCCTCCGCCGCCGCGTGGATCGCCGAGAACAGCTCTTCGGGCCGCTCCGCCTTCAGCAGGTAGCCCGTCGCGCCCGCGCCGACGGCGCGGGTGATGTCCGCGTCCGTGTCGTACGTCGTGAGCACCAGCACCCGCGTGCCGGGGAGTTCGGCGACGATGCGGCGCGTGGCCGTCACGCCGTCCATGCCGGGGCCGAGTTGCAGGTCCATCAGCACGATGTCCGGCTTCAGCTTCGCCGCCGCCGCGAGGGCCTCCTCGCCGGTGCCGCCGCCGATGACGTGGTAGAGGAAGCAGCGGTTCTGGGCGAGGGACGGGTCGTGGGCGGAGGCGAAGGTGCCGATGAGCCCGTCGGTGAGGACGACGCCGCGCACGAGATCGTCGGCGAAGGTCTCCTCGACGGTCTCCCCGAGGGGCCGCTCGAAGAGCGCGCGCCAGGCCGCGTCGTCGCCGATCCGGGCCCTCAGCTCGCCGCGGGTCGGCAGCGGTTCTGTGAGCGTGGGGAAGACGCGCTCGGCGACGTGCTGCGTCATGCCGTAGAACCGCTGCCAGGCGTCGAACTCCCGGTCGCCGCCGGTCAGGGCGGCGAAGGACTCCCGGGTGGCGGAGCCGGGGTCGGTCTCGACGAGAAGCCCGGTGGGCCGGCCGCCGCGAACGGCGGGGGTGTAGGAGGACACGGCGCGCTTGCGCACGGCGAAGGCCAGCCCGAGGTCGTCGACGATGGCGCGGGGAAGCAGGCTGACGAGGTAGGAGTAGCGCGAGAGCCGGGCGTCGACGCCCGCGAACGTCCGGGCGGAGACGGCGGCGCCGCCGGTGTGGTCCAGCCGCTCCAGGAGGAGCACGGAGCGCCCGGCGTGGGCGAGGTAGGCGGCGGCGACGAGTCCGTTGTGACCGCCGCCGACGACGACGGCGTCGTAGCTGCTGCGCAGAGGCATGGCTCTTGGTAACACGGAAGATCGCCCCGGGCCAGGGGACACGTACGCCCTGAGCGCGGCGGCCGGCG
>NZ_JACBXC010001545.1 GCF_013870535.1 Streptomyces phytophilus
GGTCGGTGCGCCGCTTGAGCCAGACGACCGCGTCGCCGGCCCAGGTGGTGAACATGCTGACGCTCCAGGCGGCGGCGAACACGTCGGCGAACCGGTCCTGGACCTCCGCGAGCGGCACCGCCGTGCGCAGCGACTGGGCGACCTCGAAGGACGGCTCGATCTCCAGGGTCATCCGCGTGACGATGCCGAGCGCGCCGAGGGAGACCACCGCCCCGGCGAAGACGTCGCGGTCGGTGTCGCGGCGCAGCTCGACCGACTCGCCCTGCGCACCGACCAGGTGCAGTCCGCGGACGGCGGCCGCCAGGCTGCGCCGGGCGTCACCGGACCCGTGGGTGCCGGTCGCGCAGGCCCCGGCGACGGTCAGGTCCGGGAGCGACGCCAGGTTCGCCAGCGCGTAGCCGGCACGGTGCAGGTGCGCCGCCACGTCGGCGTAGCGGAGACCGGCGCCGACGGTCGCGGTGCCGGCCGCCGTGTCGATGTCGATGACCGGCGGCAGCCCGTCGAGGACGACGGCGGCGCCTCCCGACGAGAGGACGCCGCTGAACGAGTGGCGGGAGCCGACGGCGCGGACCCGTGCGCTGTCCGCGACGATCCGGCGGAGTTCGTCCGTGGACCGGGGCCGTGCCGGCGGGGCCGCCCCGAGGTCGACGTTGCCTGCCCAGTTCCTCAAGGCGCGCTCACCGGCCCGGAGCCGTCGCGGTCGAGCATGTCGTCGACGCGGACGAACTCGTACCCGCGCTCGGTCAGGCCCTCGATGATCGGCGGGAGCGACGCCACGGTGGGCGCCCGGTCGCCGCCGCCGTCGTGCAGAAGGACGACGGAACCGGGCCGGACGCCGGCCAGGACGTCGCGTGCGATGTCCTCGGCCGTGCGCAGGGCCCAGTCGTCGGGCGCCACGTCCCACAGCACCGAGACGACGCCGAGCCCGGCGAGCCACTCCATGACCGCCGGGGTCCGCGCCCCGTACGGCGGCCGGAACAGCCGTGGCGGGTCTCCCCCGGCCGCCTCGGCGATCGCCTCGGCGGTGCGGTCGATCTGCGCGCGCGCCTGCGGGCGCGACAGCTCGGGCAGGAACGGGTGCGACCAGGTGTGGTTGCCGACGGCGTGGCCCTGCTCGCGCATGCGCGCCAGTATGTCGGCACGGCCGCCCAGGTGGATCCCGCAGCAGAAGAACGTGGCGGGGACGCCGTAGCGTTCGAGGATGTCGAGGACCTGCCCGGTGTACGGCGGCTGCGGGCCGTCGTCG
>NZ_JACBXC010001546.1 GCF_013870535.1 Streptomyces phytophilus
GAAGAGTCCGAGGCCACCGAGCGCTACGAGGCCGCCCGGCGGGCGTCCGCCGCGCAGCGGGTGAAGATCGCCAAGCTCCAGCGGGCCGTACGCGCCAAGCACCGCAGGCTCGTCGTGCTGCGCGGCCGGATCGGGCAGCTCGCCGCCCGCGAGTACCAGTCCGGCGGTCTCGGCCCCACCGCGCAGCTGCTCTTCTCCCGCACCCCCGAGGACCTGCTCGACAAGGTCTTCCTGCTCGACAAGGGCGAACAGGCCGCCGCCGGCCTCTACCACCGCGCCGAGCGGGCCGAGCGGCGGCTCGCGGACGAACGGGAGCGCCAGGCCGTCGCCCTCGCCGACCTGCGCGCCGAACTGCGTACGCAGGCACGGGTGAAGCGGCTCATCGAGAGCAAGCTGGCCCGCGCCCAGGGGCGGCTGGAGAAGCTCCAGAGCGCGCAGACCGCCCGCTCGCGCAGCTCCGGCTGCCCGCGCGCCGAGCGCTCCCGGGCCGTGACGCTGAGCACGGACGGCAAGGCGCTGGCGGGCCGCAAATGGACGGCGCCGGTGGCCCGTTACACCCTCTCCTCGCGCTTCGACCAGGCCGGCGGCATGTGGTCCTCCCGCCACACGGGCCTGGACTTCGCCGTCGACGAGGGCAAGCCCGTGGGCAGCGTCGGCTACGGCGCGGTGTACGGGATCGGCTGCGACGACGCCTTCGGCAACTCCGTCACCGTCCGGCACGACGACGGGTACTACACCTTCTACGCCCACCTCTCCGAGGTCCGCGCGAAACCCGGCGAGCGGGTCTTCCCCGGCCAGCCGCTGGGCCTGGCCGGCACCACCGGCAACTCCACCGGGCCGCACCTGCACTTCGAGGTGCGGGTGACGCCGCAGTTCGGCTCCGGGATCGACCCGGAGCCGTGGCTGCGGGACAAGGGCGTCCGCCTGCGCGGCGCGCCCGCGGAGTAGAGCCCGCGGCGGGAGCGGGACCCGCGGCGGGAACCGGGCCTACGGCTGGGGCTGGAGGCCGCCGGTGATCCGCTCGTGCTCCTCGTCGGAGACCGCCTCGCCGGAGGCCGGCAGCAGCTGCGGGATGCCGTCGCGCACCGGGTAGCGGCGCCGCAGCCGCGGGTTGTACAGCGCGTCGCCGGAGTCCAGCAGCGTCAGCGGGCCCTTGTCGAGCGGGCAGACGAGGATCCTCAGCAGCGGGTCGTCGGGGTTCACGGGACGGGTCCTCCACGGTGGGCGGTCGGTACGGGGGCG